>DAMAVY010000337.1:0-4110 GCA_032077725.1 Clostridium sp.
TACTAGAGGTAGAATGGTATCCTTTGTTTCAATCTTTTCTACCACACGCCAACCTTCGATTATTTGGACTTTTCCCTTGGAAACAAATACGCCCTTTATATTTTCATCATAAACCTTGGCAGTGATTTTAGTTTCTTCAAACTCTGCTATAGGCATAAATTGCATTATAAATCTATTCTTAATTTCATTATAAACAATTGCTTCATCGCTACTTAAGTTACTTGGTTTTATATAAGTTGGGACTATGGCACTATGGCTTTCAACCTTTGAATTATCAAAGATTCTCTTTGTCACTGCAAATTTTATTTGATTTTCATAGGGAAGCCCCTTCTTAAGGCTTTCTAAAACCTTTTTAGTTCTATCTACCAAACTTTCCTCAAGGACTATACTTGCAGTTCTAGGATAAGTAGTAAACTTCTTTTCATAGAGAGACTGAGCTACCTTTAACACCTTATCGGATGTCCATCCCTTATACTTACTAGTAATATACCCTTGAAGGTTAGATAAATTAAACAGATAAGGAGGATAGTCTCTCTTTTTTTCTGTCTGCTTATCAATAATTTCTGCATTCTTACCTTCTATTAGTTTAGAAATATTACTTAGATACGGCTTTTCTTCAAATTTTTCAGAATCTTTCTCATAATATAATCCTTCATACTCTTCATTATTTTTAGTTTTAAAGGTAGCAGCTAGCTTATAATAAGTAGTGGCTACAAAGTCTTTTATTTCCTTATCTCTATCATAAATTATCTTTAGGGTAGGAAGTAGAACTCTTCCTATATTCAGCATCTTAACATTTTCAAATTTATATCTCAGGGTTGCTACAGAGGTAAGATTTATTCCAATAATCCAATCTGCCCACTGTCTTCCTATTCCTGCGTCCTGAAGGGACTTCATCTCTTCATTTGGCTTTAGTACTTCCATGCCCTTCTTAACTTCATCAGGGGTCCACTCATTTAAAAGAAGTCTATAAACAGGCTTTCCTTCATGAAAATATATAAAAAGCTCATCTGAAATAACTTGCCCCTCGCGATCAAAGTCCGTTGCCGATATTACTCCATCTACATTTTCTCTATTAATAAGAGATTTTATTATATTAATCTGCTTCTCTGCACCTTTATCAGTTATGTTCCTATTAAGAGAATCCGATTTTATCTTATATTCAAACTTCTCAGGTATAAATGGGAACTTTGAAAACTCCCATTTATTCATACTTTCATCATAGTCCTTTGCATCATATAACTGTAATAAGTGACCGAAAGCCCATGTAACTAAATAGTCTTCTCCCTCAAAATAGCCATCTTTTCTAGTTTTAATATTTAGTGCTTCTGCAATATTTTTCGCTACGGATGGTTTTTCCGCAATTATAACCTTAGCCACATTTCTCACACCTTACTTATTTTCTTGTTCATTCTAAAACAATTATACTATAGAATCCTATTTCATATAATATAATTGGGTATCTATTCCCAATATTTTTTTCAAAACTAAATAAAGATACTTAGTTTATGACAAAATTGGAGGGTTAATTAAATATAATAATAAAAAAATATTATGCTCTAATATACCATTCCTCATACTTTTTATTCTAATATCTAATTGCGATATTTAAAAAATATTTTCTATATTTTACATATTTTTCTTGACATATTTCATCCATCTGCGTAATATATAATTATAAGTACTACATTTGTAGAAGGTGAAATTTATGAGTAAAAATACAAAAAGACTACCTGATTCTGAACTAGATATAATGCTGATTATATGGGACGCTGGAGAACCTGTTTCTAGATCTTATATTGAAAAGCGTATAAATGAAAAGAAAAATCTTGCAACTACGACAATACTTTCATTGTTATCTAGACTGATTGATAAAGGCTTTGTACATTCTGAAAAGCAAGGGAAAAGCAATATTTACTCTGCTCTAGTACCTGAAAATAACTATATCCAAAGTGAAGGAAAATCTATGCTAGAAAAGCTTTATGGCAATTCTCTTAAAAATTTTGTTGCTTCTCTTTATGACGGAAAAAGAGTTGACCAGGCTGAACTTTCAGAGCTGAGAGCTTTTTTAGATGAAGTTAAGGAGGGGGCAAATGATTGAAGAACTCTTTACTGAAGTCATCAAAATTACTCTTACAACCTCAGTGATAATTGGATTTCTTATTGCAATTACACCTATTCTTAACAAAAAATATACTGCTAAATGGAGATGTTTTGTTTGGCTTATATTAGCCTTAAGATTAATTATTCCAATAGATTTGACCTTGCCTAAAACTCCTATAAAAATTAACGTTCCTATAGTTATGGAAAGTCAATCATATACATTATCATCGCAAAATTCTCCGCAAATTCAAACACAAGATAAAACATTAAATGATACCACCACAAAATCTGTTACTCAAAAATCTTTACCGAATGCTGTTATACCATCTCCTTTAAAGCTAACTTCTATGTTGTGGATTCTTGGTTCATTAATATTTATAACTTATTACATCATAGGAAACACAATATTTAGAAGGACATTAAAGCGTTGGAGTATGCCCATAAAGGATAAGAAAATAATAGATGCCTTTAATAAACTTTCCTCTGATATGAAAATTTCAAAACCAATTTCCATAATGACCTGTAAAAAAATAACTAGCCCTATGATGACAGGCTTCATTAAGCCCGTAATACTTTTACCTATGGAAGCTCTAAACTTCGAGGATTTAACTGTAATTCTAAAGCATGAGCTTATTCACTTCAAAAGACATGACCTCTGGTATAAATTATTAATGATCATAGCAAATTCAATCCATTGGTTTAATCCCCTTGTATATCTTATGATAAATGAAGCAAATAAAGATGTTGAAATTTCCTGTGATGATGAAGTTGTTCGTAATATGGATAAATCCTATAAAATCCGATATAGCGAAACTATTTTATCTGTAATGAATTCTAAACCTAATTCTAAAATTCTCCTTTCAACAAATTTTAATGGAGGAATAAAAACCATGAAAAGACGATTTCAAAACATTTTTAATAACAGTAAAAAGCATAAAGGAATTGCTAGCTTATGTTTAATTCTTACTCTAACCATTATTGGTAGTGCCCTAGTTGCTTGTGGAAAATCTAATAATTCTTCCCCTGAAGATACCGCAAAAGCATTTCTAAAAGGCTACTATGAAGTTAAAGATTATAGTCCATTAGATGAATTTGATAGTATTATGGAAAAAGTGGGGAAAGATCCAGAAAATGATGCAACAACCAGTTCTACAGGTGGAGACCTTGTTCCATTTTCTGAAGATACTGAACAAGAACTACAGTTAGTGTGCTTAAAACAAATTAATGATTATATTACAGAGGACTTGGGATCATCCCTTATTTCGAGTAGATTTCTCACAAGAAAATATAAAACTGCCAAAGAATTTAACTATACCCTCCAAGTAAAAGAAATTGCCTTAGAAAACAACGGCAGTAAGGACAATGAAAAAAATTACCTTAAATACAAAACAGTGGTTATTTTAACTTATCCCGATGGCAATACACAGGAGCAAACCTTAAAAGGAACCCTTAAGCTTATAAAAGAAAATGATCAGTGGCACGTTTCAATCTTTAATGAAATCAGTGGAGTATCAGGAGATAAAAGCTATTACAAACCTCTAGAAGAAACCTCTACAAATATCATAGATGGCAACACATCTACTGGGGTAAGCTACTCTACTGCTGATGAACTTTGCAATAGCTATATACAAGCCATGTTAGAAAGTAACTATTCCTTTATATACGCTTACACTATGAACGCTTCAAAAAAGTCTACATCTATAGATGAGGGACAAAAAATATGGGACACTACAAAAGTTGAAGATGTAAAAATAATAAAATCAGATGTAAGGGATAGTAAAGCTTTCTATGAACTTGAAATTAATGTTACAGACCCTGGAGCTTCAGCATTCGGTGAAGGTAAAAATCAAAGGTGGTTATATATAGCTTCTGGCAAAAAAGGTGATGTAATTCATTGGTATGTAGAAAGTCTTGTGTCAGATGGAGAACCTGATGCAAACTGGTGGAACATCATCCAAGGAGGCTAATAGGTTTTTATTAACAGAGCACATGAAAACCTACCAAATA
>DAMAVY010000338.1:0-4098 GCA_032077725.1 Clostridium sp.
AAAGTGTTAGACTTTTTATATTTCAGAAGATTATTTTCTCGCGCCGCTCGAGAGGAAACTCCGCCTCACATGCGTTCGGTGGAGTAAGTTTCCGTAGCTAAATCATAGATTTAGCTACGGAAACTTAACTTCCACCAACCAAATCAAAGATTTGGGGTGTCACTGATATTAATTATCTTAGTTGTTAATAATAATGTTGAGGAAACTCGACTCATATGTGTTGGAAAAACTAAATCGAGGATTTAGATTTTCAATTAGAGTTTAATGATGAAGGGAGAAAGTATACATGAATTATTTTGATGAATTTACAAAGCACCTTATGGAGGATGAAAAACCTTCTATATATTTTGATAAATTAGTAGAAAACAACAATTATCCAAAGGAATACCCTTATGATGTTGTTTTGAAATTAAAGGATATTGAACAAAATCCTAAATATCACCCAGAGGGAGATGTTTGGACACACACAATGATGGTAGTAGATGAGGCTGCTAAAAGAAAAAGTAAGAGTAAAAACCCTAAAGGGTTTATGTGGGCAGCACTTTTACATGATGTGGGAAAACTAACTACTACAAAAGAAAGAAAAGGAAGGATTACTTCCTATGACCATGATAAAGTTGGAGCTAGGGTAGTGGAAGAGTGTTTAAATTATTTAAATTTAAGAGAAGATGAAGAGTTTTGTAATTATGTAATTACATTAGTAAGATTACACATGCAAATATTATTTGTAGTAAAGGACAATGGATTTGCAGAATATGAAAGAATTATGGAAAGTGGTTGTATAGAGGATATTGGACTTTTGGGCATATGTGATAGACTAGGAAGAGGCTCAATGAGCAAAGAAGATACAAGAAGAGAGGAAAAAAATATTGAAATTTTCCTTGAGAGGTGTGACAATTATATTGACCATAAAGAGACAAAAGCATAAATTTTATAACTAAAAAATAATTAGAGCTTGAAAGGTAAGTATTTAATGAAGAAGATATTAGGTTCTGAAGATAAAATAACTGGTGAGGAAATTACGCCATTTCTTACAACTAAGTATATAGGAAGAAAAGTTATTCACTATGATACTATTGATTCTACAAATGTTCAGTGCAAAAAACAGTGTGGTATTAACCTGGTTGAAGGAATGGTAGTAGTTTCTGAAGAACAAACTAGCGGAAAAGGCCGCCTTGGTAGAACATGGATTTCTCCTAAAAGTACTGGTATATGGATATCAGTTGCATTAACTCCTAATATATCACCCATGCTTGCATCAAGAACAACTTTAATAGGAGCTGCAGCAGTGTATAGTGCACTAAAAGATTCACATGTTAAAGCCCAAATAAAGTGGCCAAATGATATCGTGATTAACGGTAAGAAAGTATGTGGAATTTTAACAGAAATGAGTGCTAGAATTGAAAAAGTGAATTATATAATAATGGGAATTGGAATAAATGTTAATATGGAAGAGTTTCCAGAAGAATTATCAGAGAAGGCCACATCTCTTAGAAATGAATTAGGAACTTTTACAGATAGAAAAGTACTACTTGCAAGAGTTCTAAATAGATTAGAAGAGTTTTATGAAGATTTTAAAACAAATGGACATATTAGTAGGGTTATTAATATTTGCAGAGAAGGTTCAGTACTAATAAATAAGGAAGTAAAGATAATAAATGGAGCTGTTGAAACCTTATGTACCGTAGTAGATATTGATGAAGATGGAGAACTAATTGTAAAAAAAGAAGATGGTTCAATAGAAAAGGTGATTTCTGGAGAAGTATCTGTAAGAGGAATTTATGGATATATTTAAACCTATATTTCTGTAATTTTTTAAAAAATGTTTGCAAATACTATTAGTGACCTAAGAATTTAGGGTTTGTAAGAAAATTCAAAAAGAATTAGTTGCTGATTTATAGAAAAAAATATAGACATGAGTTATAATATAATAAAGATAAATTTATTATAAACAATACTATGTAGTATTAAAGAAATGTTTAGAAAATGGATATTATGTCTCAAAATTCTAATATCACAAAAAAATACTAAACATGAAATAACATGATAACATTTACTTAATTTCAATATGTCATAGGAGTGATGAATATGAAAGATAAGATAATGAGTATTATCAAAGATGAAAGTTTAACTTACGAGATGAAAGTTTTAAACTTAGCGAGAATATCCGAAAATAGCATTGATGTGCTAAATAAATCAAGCAAAACAAAAATGTATCAAAATGCGGGGGTTATATGTGATCTTGCTGAAGGTGACGCACCATACAGACCAAGATATATTGTACCTGACTATGAAGTGTTTATGAAAAATGGAAGTAAGTTTTTAGGACTAACTCCAGCAACAGATATATGGGATGCAGTAAATAATTTACTTATTCTATATAAGCATGTACCATCAGTTACTTCATTTCCTGTTTATATAGGGAACATTGATACACTTTTAGAACCTTATATAGAAGATGAGGCGGAAGCACATAAAGCAATAAAATTGTTCCTTAAGCATATTGATAGAACAATAATAGATTCTTTCTGTCATGCAAATATTGGACCAATGGATACCAAAGCAGGAAGAATTATTCTAGAAGTTGAGAGAGAACTTCAAGATGCTATTCCAAATATAACTTTAAAATTTTCTAAGGAAACTAGTGATGATTTTGCTATTGAAGCAATAAAAACTGCCCTTTCATGCGCTAAACCAAGCTTTGCAAACCATGAAATGTTCAGTTCTGAACTTGGAGAAAAATATGCAATAGCTAGCTGCTATAATGGACTAAAAATAGGTGGAGGAAGTTACACTCTAGTTAGAATGTTACTTTCAAAGCTTGCTAAAATGGCATATAACGAAGAACACTTCCTTGATAGTGTTTTACCAGATGCAGTAGAAGCAATGCTTGACTATATGGACAAGAGAGTTAAGTTTATAGTAGAAGAAAGTACTTTCTTTGAATCAAGCTTTCTTGTTAAAGAAGGGTTACTATTTAGAGATAGATTTTCTGCAATGTTTGGAGTGGTTGGACTTGCAGAATGTGTAAATATCCTCATAGGAGCTACAGATCAAAAGGATAGATTTGGACATGGTGAAAAAGCCAATAGCCTTGGAGAAACTATTATAAAAGCTATATATGATATGGTTGAAGCTCATGAAAATAAATACTGTGAAGCTACAAATAATCACTTTTTACTTCATTCTCAAGTTGGAATTGATTCTGATACTGAAACTAGTCCAGGATGTAGAATTCCAATAGGAGAAGAACCAACATTACCAGATCATTTAATTCAAAGTGCAGTGTTCCACAAATACTTCCCATCAGGAATTGGAGATATCTTCAAATTTGATGAGATGGCTAAAAAGAATCCTAAATCAATTTTAGATATAATTAAAGGTGCATTTGCTCAAAATATGAGATACTTCTCATTATACTGTGATGATTGCGATGTTATAAGAATCACAGGATATCTAGTTAAACGTTCTGATATAGAAGCACTAGACAGAGGAGAGCAAGTACTTCAAGACACAGTAGTCCTTGGACAAGGAGCAGTTAGAAACTCTAAAGTTCTTGAAAGAAAATTAAGACATAAGGATTAATAAAATTATAACCACTCTAATACAATTTCCCTGGGTAACTTTAGTATTAGAGTGGTTTTGTTTTATAATTCATTAATTATTCTATTGAAAGATTAAGGAGATATATATGGATAATGTAAAGGAAACTATAGGTTATGTTAATAAAATAATACCTTTTAGTAATGTGGATGGTGAAGGAAACAGAATGGCAATCTTTCTACAAGGGTGCAATTTCAATTGTCTCTATTGCCACAATCCAGAAACTATAAATAGATGTGACAATTGCGGAAAATGTGTTTCAGCTTGCAAAACTGGAGCTTTAAGCTTTGTGAATGGTAAGGTTGAATATGATATTCTAAGGTGCGTTAACTGCGATTGCTGCACCTATACCTGTAAGAAAAATAGTAGCCCTAAAATAACTAAAATAACAGCTTCAGAATTAATGAAGAAAGTTGAGAAGGTAAAAAACTTTATTTCTGGAATAACAGTTTCAGGGGGAGAGTGTACCCTTCAAAGGGATTTCCTAAAAGAGCT
>DAMAVY010000339.1:0-4084 GCA_032077725.1 Clostridium sp.
ACTTCATATTGTCTATTACTCCTTTGAAATCCTCCACTTTAAATCCTTCACTAAGCCTTGCCCTAATAAGCCTTTGAGTTTCTTTAGTGCTACTTCTAAAATCTTTACCAGTGTTTAGATTTAGATAATCTATAATTTCTTCAACCTGTTCCCTTAGGCACAGAGTATTTATATCTTTTTTAGTAGAAGGATCTTTAATAGAAGGATTATTTGTTGTGAGTTTTGATTGATATCCCTTCAAGTTTTCATCCGCAACCTGTGGGTTTTCATCCACACCCTGTAAATTTTCGTCCACTATTTTCACTCTTTCATCCATACCCTGTGTGTTTTTATTAACCCCCTGTCCATCTTTATTCTCTGGGCTTCTTCTACATCTTTCTTCATTACTACTTTCAAAATTCATCCTTACATAACTTGTTATTAGTTCTTCATATTTTTCACCTATGCCAAAATAAGAGTATGTTCCACCTTCCCTTACAACCCTGTGAGTAAGTACTCCTGCATCTCTTAATTTAAAAAGTCTAGATTGAATAGTGCATTTCTTCATATTAAGTATAGGTAACTCCTTTATAACTCCATCATATTGAAGCCAATAGTATGCCCTTCCCTCAATAACCTTAGACTTCATCCCCATACCTTCTTTAAAATCAATAAAATATCTAAGAATCATAACATCCAATGTATCAAGACCTAACTCCACTAATTTTTCTTGGCTAAAACCCATAATTGTATACTTCATTAATATCTCCCCCTGCATATTTTTTAGTAATCCTTCAAATTAATTGTGATTAAGATTGTCCACAAATCTTCTAAAAAAATTTATTCTCCTGTGGACAACCTATTAACTTGTATATATACAATTGTGGAAAGAAATCGTACCTAAATTATATATTCAGCCTTTTTTTAGTTTCTTAACAAGGTGCTATTTAATCAGAGAATAGCAACTTCTTCATATAGAGCTAAACGATCTTTAAATACACTTTCATCTAAGATCATATTAGTATATTGTGTTAATTCATATATTTTTGTCTATGGCTTTAAATTTTTTAACGCAAACTTTTAAAAAAGGAAAAGTAAATTTAAATAGAAGCGATAATAAAGATATAAATGAGAACTAAGTTTAAATATTTATGGAAAGAAGTGATATTGCAAAATGAGTTATAAGATACTAGCAATTAATCCAGGCTCTACTTCAACAAAGATATCTTTATATTATGATGAGAAAGAAGTATTATGTAAGACATTAGATCATCCAGCTGAAGAAATTGAAAAATATAATAAAGTTGCAGATCAATTTGATATGAGGGAAGAGGTAGTGCTCTCTTTCTTAAAAAATAATGGATATGATGTAAATGAATTATCTGCAGTTGTAGGAAGAGGTGGAATGGTTCCATCTGTAAAGGCAGGAGCATATAAAGTTAATACTGCAATGGTGAATAGATTAAGGAATAATCCTGTGTTTGAACATGCTTCCAATTTAGGAGCATTAATTGCTTATGAGATTGCAAATTCTATTGGGGTATCGGCATATATATACGATTCCGTTAGAGTAGATGAGATGTTAGATATAGCCCGTGTATCAGGGATGCCTGATATAACAAGGACAAGTACCTGTCATGCTCTGAACTCTAGAGCCATGGCTATGAAGGTTGCTGAAAAATACGGCAAGAAATACGGAGATATGAACTTTGTTGTTGCTCATTTAGGTGGTGGAGTATCAGTAAGTGTTCATGAGAAAGGGAAAATAGTAGATGTAATAGCAGATGATGAAGGTCCTTTTTCTCCAGAGAGGGCAGGCAGAGTCCCATGTCAAGCTCTAATAGACCTTTGTTACTGCGGAAAATATGATAGAAAAACCATGAATAAAAAACAAAAGGGAAATGGTGGACTAAAAGCTTACCTTAATACCGTTGATGCTAGAGAAGTAGAAAAAATGATAAATAATGGAGATGAAAATGCAAAGCTAATCTATGAATCAATGGCTTATCAGGTTTCTAAAGGAATTGGTGAACTTTCAACAGTGGTAGAAGGTAAAGTAGATGCCATTGTTATTACAGGGGGTATAGCTTATTCTAACATGATGACTGCTTGGATAAAAAAACGTGTAGAATCTATTGCCCCAGTTGAAATTATGCCTGGTGAGAATGAAATGGAATCCTTGGCCTTAGGTGCATTAAGAGTGCTCCGAAAAGAAGAAACAGCAAGAGAGTATACTGAATAATTTTCATTGCCCTGAAATACTGGCAGATTAAATTCTAGTATTTGATATTATGCCTTAAAAATCAGCCTCCTTTTTAGAAATTAAACGACAAATTTGTAAATATTAACAATATTTAAAAGCTAAGTCATTAAAAATAATGACTTAGCTTTTTTGCACGTCTAGATTATATGTTTAACAAATAGAAAACAAAACCTGTCCATTCAGTATTATATTATTATGTTTCTGAACAATTAGATGTTTTATATATAAATTTATTAATTACAAAATTAATTGACAAGGATGATATTACAGCAAAAATCCAATATGTAATTGGTAAGAAGAAACATATTAAAATTACAGCTATAAAAGGCTTTCTAAGTACTACAGTTATTACTCCCGCTGCAGTAATAGCTACAAAATAAGTTGGATCAATATTAAATATCCCACTAAGAGCAAGAGCTATACAAAAGGAAACAAATATTAAAGGAAATATTTGACCTCCAACCCATCGAAAATTAATAGAAATTCTAGTAGCTAATATTTTTAGGAAAGCGATAAGCAATAAGTATGCAGCTCCTAATTCCCCATAATTATTAACAATTTCTTTTAAAGCATGTTCACCAGAAAAAAGTGTATAAGGGAAATATGCTCCTAAAAGTGCTAAAATAAATCCACAAATTACCGAAGCTATAAAAGGATTTAAACTTAACTTAGTTTTTTTACAAATATATTCTATTAAGTGCCCAATATAGTTGTATGACAACCCTATAATTATTGAAAGAATTACAATAGGTATGAAATACAATAACTCTTTACTAGTAACATGATTTTGAGCTAATTTAAAAATAAAACTTTCTTTATGTGTTAAATTATTTAAAAGCTTTATTACAAAGAAAGCAGATAATACTGTGCAACTATATGTGAAATAATTTAACAACTTTTTAGAAATAAGACTAGCTTTATGAATTGACTTTTTGTCACAAGAAAATGAACTAAAAAGAGGTACTTGAAAAATAGCAGTAAGTACAGCACTAGTAGATGTTTCCATAAATTCTTCTTTTAATTCAGGATTAGAATTTTTGATTTTTTTGCTTAAAAAAGTTGAAAACATAGCTACTGTTCCAAAAAGTCCAGCTTCTGGACCTATACTACCTCCAAAAATTAGTGGTAAAAAAGCACATACAATATATTGAGGTAAATGTTTATACTCAATAGTTTTTGTTACCTTATATTCGTGAATTACTTCTTCCATTTCTTTTGGATAAGGTCCTAAATACTTTTGACCAAGACCTATTATTACTCCTCCAAGTATGCATAAAATTATAGTAATGTTAAAATTACTTATGTTAATAATATTAGGTAGTTCATGCCATAGAAAATTACTTAAGAAATTTATAAGGAATATAAATGACCAACAAAAGGCACCCACAACTGTCCCCATAATAAAGCCGAAAAATACAATATTTTTTACAATAGATTTAATAATTAACACCACCCATATGAAACGTTCTATTGATTATCATAGTATAGTATAGTTCAATTGAATTTTCAACATACCAGCATAATTGAGTAACTTTGATTATAAACCAATATCTTCTATCTCCATTACATATTTTCCCATACATCACAATTAAAACATTGATGTAACTTTTCCTGTGCTTTTATTAACATAATACCATCCTGATGTAGCAGTATGGGTTCCCATATCATCATAGCCATGTACAGTATACTCAGTAGAATTTTCTGACTCTACAGCTATTACTCCTGGGATATATTCACCATTATCAGTTAAATACTTTCTAACTAATTCTACTGCTTTCTCCTTTGTAGTTGGCGGCTGATTTGCTTCCTCTTTCTTTTCCACCTTCTGCTCTTCCGCTTTTC
>DAMAVY010000340.1:0-4072 GCA_032077725.1 Clostridium sp.
AATAAAATACGAGTTATGGCAGAAAAGGAAGAAAAAAAAGTTATTATAATAATGAAAAAAATTAAAATTATTATAAAAAATAAGTTGTATTTGAGAAAATACAAGATAAAAACCATTATAAAACTATTATCTGCAAAATAATAAAAAAAATGAAATAACTCGTCACAAAATGTCAATTCCGTACAATCTTAATAATATTCAGACAATAACTATTGCAATTGCTCAAATGGTATTATATAATGAATATAAATTAATAAATAAGTGTAAAATATGTAATTCTAGAATTATATACTAATTACACGTTGTCAATGAAGGGGGATTATTCATGAAAAGTAAAAAAATATTAGCTTCTTTGCTAGCAGTTTCAATGGTATCATCGTTTGCGCTAGCTGGTTGCGGAAAAAAAGCTGACGATAAACAAAGTGCTACAGGCGATTCAAAAATTGATGCTGAGCAATATTTGAATTACTATTTGCAGTCAGAACCAAAATCTCTAGACATAGGAAAATCTAGTGATTCATCTGCTTCTTATGTTCTTACTAATACTCAAGAGTCTTTGACAAGAAATATTCAAAAAGAAGATGGAAATAATGACATCGTTCCTGGATTAGCTGAGAGTTGGACAAAATCTGAAGATGGATTAACTTGGACATTTAAATTAAGAGATGCTAAATGGAGTGATGGACAAGCTATTACAGCTGATCAATTTGTATATAGTTTAAAAAGAACTTTAGACCAAAATACAGCAGCACCTTATGCATACCTTTTATATCCAATAGCTAATGCTGAAGCATACAATTCAGGTAAAGCTAAGTCTGAAGATGTAGGAATTAAGGCTATAGATGAGAAGACTATTGAATTTAAATTAGGAACTCCATGTCCATATTTCTTGGATTTAACATATTTTAAAATAATGGAACCATTAAGACAAGATATTGTAGAAAAAGCTGGAGATACTTTTGGTACAGAAGCAAACACTATGGTATCATGCGGACCATTCACTATGACTGAATGGGTACACAATAATAAAGTTGAACTTGTTAAAAATCCAGAATACTGGGATGCAGAAAATGTAAAACTTGAAAAAGTTACAATGAAGATAATTAAAGAAAAATCTGCAGCTATGAACGAATTATATAATGGTTCTTTAGATGTAGCTGGAGTAGCTTTACCTGAATGGATAGAGAAACTTGATGCAACTAAAAACTATGAAGTTAAAAAAGGATATGATGCAGGTATAAACTATACTTACTTTAATCAAAATGTTAAGATATTTAGTAATGCTAAAGTTAGAAAAGCGTTTGCTATAGCTGAAGATAGAGAAGGAAAAATCTTAACAGTAAGAAAAGGATTTGGAGAAGTTGCATTTGGCTTCGTACCACCAGCAGTTCAAATAGATGGAAAAGAATTCAGAACTACAGTTAGTGATCTTCCAACTAAAAAAATTATAGATGAAAATAAAGATGCAAAAGCATTACTTATAGAAGGTATGGAAGAATTAGGACTTGGAAGTGATCCTTCAACTATTACTGTTAAAATGCTAGAAGGAGGTACTGATTCACAATCTAAGGAAATTGCAGAATATGCACAACAGAGCTATCAAAAATCATTAGGAATTAAAGTTGAAGTAGAATATGTTGAATTCCCTCAATTCTTAGAAAGAACTGACAATTTAGATTATGAATTTGCTTCAGCTGCTTGGATTGGAGATTATAATGACCCTAACACATTCCTTGAAATGTGGACATCAACTGCAAATATAACTCCAACAGGTTGGTCTAATCCTAAATATGATGAGCTTATAGCTAAAGCTGCAAAAAGTTCTGATCAAACTGAAAGAACAGAGTACTTCAAACAAGCTGAAAATATATTGCTTTATGAAGATTGCGTTATAAGCCCAGTTTGTTATAGAATAAAAAATACTTATACAAGAAATTATGTTAAAGGATATACAGATCCATTATTTGGAGCACCTGAGTTTAAATTTACTTATACTTCAGGAAGAAAATAATACTATTTAAATCAAAAAAGAGGTTGCTTTGCAACCTCTTTTTTATATGGGGGAGAATTGACATTCCGAATTTAGGTTAGTAGCAGAAGATAAAACTCTACACATTATTCATAAATATATGAGGAAGTAATTATAACTAAGAACAATAACCATGAATAAAAAAAAGTTTACGGTAGAAAATATAGTTAATGCATATAAAATATATTTAGCTAAGTGAAGAGGTGGATACTTATGGGCAAGACTCCGTTGAAAAAGGTAATAAAGTCTAAACTTAAGGGGAATAAAGATTTAACACCACAAGAACTATTAAGAGAGCAAATGAAGTATGATATAGTAAAAGAACTTGGACTTGCAGATAAGGTTAATGAGTATGGGTGGAGCAGTTTAACAGCTGAAGAAACAGGTAGAATTGGTGGAATTATGACAAAAAAAAAGAAGGGGCTTAACATTCCTAAAAATGAGGAGTTTTTTTGAGGTGTTCCAATATGAAATTATATATTATATAAAACAAATTTATAAATGGGAATATATAAGTGGCAATATTATTTGAAACAAAATAATATAAAATGTGATAACTGATAAATATATTCATGTAGATAATATGTACAATATACATATTAAAAAACTGTTTAAAATTTTTAGACAAAAAGAATAAAATAATGTAAAATAAGTAGATGATTATATAGAAAAGGTGGTGTGCTTATGGAGTGCTACAACGATTTTGCTAGTATATATGATGAATTAATTAATGAAGATATTGATTATAAAGATTGGTCTGATAAAGTAATTGAAATTTGTAAGTTTTATAATGTAGGAAAAAGAGATTATTTAGATTTAGCCTGTGGTACAGGAAATCTTACAGCTTTAATTGGAAAGAATTTTATTTTCACTACAGCAATTGATTTATCAGAACAGATGCTGTCTATTGCAGATGAAAAATTGAAGGAAGAAAATATTAAATCAAAAGTAGTATGCCAAGACATATGCTACTTTGATTTAAAAAAGCAGTTTGATTTAATAACTTGTGGATTGGATTCAACAAATTATATAATTGAGGATGAGAAGCTTGAACAATATTTTATGTCTGTTAATAAACATTTAAAGGATGACGGAATTTTTATTTTTGATGTTAATACTGAGTATAAAATTAAAAATATTTTAGGAAACAATATTTTTAATTATGATAATGAAGATGTAGTTTACATATGGGAAAATGAATTAGAAGATGATATAGTAAATATGTATTTGACCTTTTTTGTGAAAAGGGGACAAGTGTATTATAGATTTGATGAACATCATAGAGAAAGAGCATATAGTGAAAGTTTGCTAGAAAATAATATAGTGGAAGCTGGATTTGTTATAGAGAAAAAACTTAATTGTTATGGAACAGCCACTATAGATGAGAATACAGAGAGAATAACTTATGTTTTACGGAAGAGAGGAAAATAAAGTGAAAAACGATAGATTAATTAGAGCTACAGCAAAAGAAGGTCAGGTAAGAATAATTGCAGCAATTACTACAGAATTGGTAGATGAAGCAATAAAAACACATAAGTGTATGCCAACAGCATCAGCTGCACTAGGTAGAATGTTAACTGGCGGAGTGCTAATGGGTGCAATGCTAAAAAATGATAATGATAGCTTAACTCTTCAAATTGACGGAGGCGGAGAAGCAAAGGGGATAATTATTACAGCCCATTCAAATGGAACTGTAAAAGGTTATATTGGAAATCCTAATGTTGATTTACCTTTAAATGCAAAAGGAAAATTGGATGTTGGTGGAGCTATAGGAAAAGATGGATATTTAAAGGTAATTAAAGATATGGGATTAAAGGATCCGTATTCAGGTCAAGTACCTATTTATACAGGTGAAATAGGAGATGATATTGCTTATTATTTTACTGTTTCAGAGCAAACACCATCAGCAGTTGCCCTTGGAGTATTAGTGGATACAGATTTATCTATAAAATCAGCTGGAGGATTTATAATACAAATGATGCCAGGAGCATCTGAGTTTCTAGCAGATATAATAACCTATAGACTAGAGGAAATACCTTCAAT
>DAMAVY010000341.1:0-4062 GCA_032077725.1 Clostridium sp.
AAGGTTACATCTTTAACCTGTACTAGAATTTTACTTCCACTACTTTTATCTGCAAGTAATCTTTTCATATAATATCACCTACATTATCTTTAACATTGAACGTAATATAGTATTAGAATTCTTAACAGAAATTCCTTTAAATTTTTCATAATCCATATGTGCTCCATTATTAGCATTATCAGAAATAGATCTGATTATAACAAAAGGTTTCTTGTTTAAATAAGCAACGTGAGCAATACTAGCACCTTCCATCTCACAAGAAAGAGCACTAAATTCACTATGCAACCATTTAATTTTTTCTATATCTGCTATGAATTGATCTCCAGATACAATTCTTCCAGTGAAAACATTTATATCTTTTATTTCTTTACAAGCTTCAAGTGCACATTTCACAAGATTCTCATCACATTTAAAATCAAACACATCCATGTTAGGAATTTGTCCTGGTCTATCTCCAAACTTAGTAGTATCCATATCATGTTCCACTAAATCCGTAGCTATAACAATATCTCCAGGATAGATGTCACATCCAATACCTCCAGCTATTCCAACATTAATCACTGTATCTACATTAAAATCATCTATAAGAATTTGTGTACAAACAGCAGCATTAACCTTTCCGATTCCACTTTTAACTATTACTACATCTTTCCCACAAATATAACCATGATTAAATTCCATCATAGCTTTATTGACCTTATTCTTTATATACATATCAGCTATTAAAGCGCATACTTCTTCTTCCATAGCTCCAATAATTCCTATTCTCATATTATTATTTCTCCTCACTTCTCTTTTTATGGTTATATGACTCAACCCTATGTTAAAACGTAAATATACACAAGGGAACAATCATACCTATTATAATATATATGTTACCATATATGTCAACACATTTATACACATAAAAAAATCTCACCCTAAAGTGAGATTTTTTCGTTTTCTAAAGCCTCAAGGAAAAAATACTCCCTGAGGCTAAGAACTCTACTTATCCGATAACTAAGACGTTCTAATCTTCGAAAGAGCCTCTAAGTTCCTGGATTGTAATTTTTAATGCCTCAGGGCAAAAACACTCCCCCAGGCTAAGAACTCTACTTATCTACAAAAAAGTTTTTAATGTCTTCTATCTCGGCTGTGTTGTACTCAAATTCTTGTGTTTCTTTTTCAGTAGCAACTTGCAACTTTGCATCATCAGCATTCTCATGAATTACAGTAGAAATACTATAATTTTTATTAAAATCTTTTTCTAGGGCTTCAAACATTTCCATTTGAGTAACCATAAAGTTTCTAAATTTACCTCTAAATTTAGCAAACTCTTGCTTTGTTCTGTCAAATTCATCATTAACATTTAAAACATCTAAATGTGCTTTATCTAAAATTTTCTTAGCACCGTCATTAGCGTTTCTAATTATTAATTCCGCTTCATTCTGTGAACTTTGTTTTGCTTGTTCAGCAGCATTTTGAGCTAGTAATAAAGTACTTTGAATTGTGCTTTCCATCTTTGAATAATGATCTAATTTATCTTCAAAAACATCCATCTTTTCCTTTAAAATAGCATTTTCTTTATATATAGCTTCATAGTCTTCTGAAATTTTTTCTAGGAATTCATCAACATCGTCTATATTATAACCTCTCATGGCTTTCTTAAATTCTTTGCCCATGATATCCATAGCTGTCATTTTCATATCCTTCACCTCTCATCAAATATACTTACCTATTATTAATTTACTTCGTCCTTTTTCTGTTTCCCCTATTATTTCTTGTAATTTATACTTACCAAATCCTCTTATTGTAATAGTATCATCAATTTCTACTAACTTATCCTTTCTATCACAAATAAGATAATTTAAAAGAACTGCGCCACTGGTTATAAGGTCTGCACCCTTAGCTCTAGAAATGTTACAAATGCTGGGCACTATATTATCTAGTCGCATAGATGTAGCTATGATATTTTTTTCTTCAAAATTAACTTCAGGTATAGCTTCATTACTTAAATCTACTAAATTTATAAGGCAAGGACATTTACCAATAGTGGTTAAATTATCTTGTACATACTGAGAAACATTTTTAGCTATAGGAACAAAACAAGTATCTTCCTTAACGATCAAATCTCCAAATAAACTTCTTTTGACACCTAATGACATAATTGCTCCCAAGTAATCTTTGTGCCTAAGATATGTAAATTTTGATTTGTTTGTTATTTTAATAACATCAATATCATAATTTGCTGGTTGTTCCTTATAAGCTTTAAAACAAAGCATTTTTCTTTCACTATATTTATATACTCCATAGGCATATACAAATACGCCAAGTTTATTTTCACACTTTTTTATATTTATATAAATGTCTGGAGTAATAAAATCTTTTGTATATACTGGAATTTCTATGTTTTTACATAGATTAATATCTTCATAAATACTTGATATATAATTTTTATCGTGATCTTTAAACATATCCAAAAAAGCTTTTTTGTCCATAGTTACCTACCTGTCTATAATTATTAAATAATTTATAATTCCAAATACATAATATTAATATATTTTATATTTTTTCCTTACGACATATAAAAAATTCACGATAATCTATAACTTAGATATACATATTATTTAAATGAAACTTCGCTTCCCTTGCCCTTGGTAAAATAAGTTCTATTAACCAAATTAAAATTTGGAATCTTACTTAAATGAGCTAAATATTCCTTTGTTAGTAAGTTCATTTTTTAGTTCATTGCTTACTTCAACATTAGATGGACTTAGTATAAACACACCTTTTTCTACTGATTGAAGTCCTCCTTCTAAAGCATAAATAGAACCTATTAAAAAGTCTAGTATCCTTTGTCCTTCTTTTGCTTCTACTCCATTTAGATTAACGATAGCAATTTTTCTTGATTTTAGGTTATCTACAATGATTTTTCCTTCATCATAATTTGAAGGTTTGCTAATTACAACCTTAGAGGATGATGCCGTATGGATATTAACAATCTTATTTTGCTTTTTATTCACATAAGGTTCAATTTCAATATCATCATTATTCTCATCATTTTCTATTAATCTATCTTCTGCTAATTCGTCATCATCATCGTCGTCATCCATCCCTATGATTCTACCTAATCCTTTAAAAAATTCCATAATAAATACCTTCCTCCTAATTATTTTTTGTTATAATCTCTTTTTCCAAAAATACCTTCACCTATTCGAATCATATTTGTTCCAACCTTTAAAGCTTCCATATAATCTCCACTCATTCCCATAGAAAGGATATCCATTGATATATTGTTATAATTTCCGCCCTTTAGGTTTTCAAATATTTCTTTTGTTTTAGAAAAATAGTAATTCGAACTTTCAGCATTTCCCTTTGGAATTGTAGACATAATACCTCTTACCTTTACATTGTTACACTTTTCACAAGCTTCTAAAAGCTCACCTAAGTCTTCCAATAAGATACCAGTTTTGCTTTCTTCTCTACCAATGTTAATTTGAATTAATACATTAGCAACAAGATTATTTCTACTAAACTGTTCCTCAATTACATCTAAAAGTCTTACACTGTCTAAAGAATGTATTAAATAAACTTTTCCAACTAAATACTTAACTTTATTTCTTTGAAGATGACCTATTAAATGCCATCTAATATCCTTAGGCAAAGCCTCATATTTATCCATTAATTCCTGAACTTTATTTTCACCAAAATCTCTTTCACCTAAATCATATACAGTATTTATTTCCTCTATTGATCTAGTTTTAGATACTGAAACTAATGTTACTCCTGATGGCAAGTTATCTTTTAGTTTTTTCAAATTATCACTAATAGACAATTTTATTCCTCCTGTCTCATGTGTAAAATCTAGAATATAATGCAAAATATGATTCTACATACTTCTATTCTCCATTAAACGAAAAAAACCTTTAATAATATAAAATTTTTATAAATTTTTATAAATTTTTATATTATTCCTTATTTTATTTTTTCAAATAAATATTGAGTTTTAAGCGTTCCTGTGTATGCTGGCAATTTTTCTCCATAAATAGGTTCTACTTTTACAAAACAATTTCTAGCCTCTAA
>DAMAVY010000342.1:0-2429 GCA_032077725.1 Clostridium sp.
TCTTATAGCTCGAAAAGCTCTAGATGCTGTATATAATGAAAAAAACAGTGAAACCGATAATAAATTCCCGTTTTTGGTTTGTAATAACTGAAGAACTAAAGTAGCTACAAATTGGTATGCTTCTTCCGGCATTATAGTTTCCAAACCGCCTAATACTTGTATTGGATCAACATTTATGAATCCAACTAGTGTTAATAAAAGTATCAAAAAAGGAAAAAAGGAAAACAGCATATCAAAGGCTAGTTGTGACGCTAGGGATGATAGATGGTGATTTTTATATCTCAATGCCATTTTTACAGTATACTCAGTTATTTTCATACATTATGCTCCTACTTCATATATTAATTTTACAATATAAAATAAATTTTTTATAATTTTATTACTTGCTTTGTGAATATTTATCAAAAAACATATTATAATTAATAATGTAATTATAATTTAAATAATTGTAAATATATACACGTTCCTTACTTTTTTCTAATATATAGTCATTCTAACACACTTTTTCCTTAAGAAGATAAATATAGAATGCCTTTGCCATGGATAAGCTCAACTAAATTTATTGGGAGATCAAGCTCCCTATTATCTTTACTTTATAAATATATTAAATATAAGGAGTGGTAATGTGAAAATTGGACTCGTACAAAATAATGTTCTCTGGGAAAACAAACAGTTTAACCTATCATCTAGCAAAGACTTTTTTAAAAGAGCTAAAGACGAAAATATTGATTTACTTCTGTTTCCAGAATTATCTTTTACCGGTTTTTCAATGAATGTAAAAAATCTTAAAGAATTTGATTTTTCCACAATTGATTACATTTCTAGTTTATGCAAAACCTATTCCATTAATGCAGGAATCGGATATATTCAAGGTATCCATGATGAAATAAAAGCTAATAACAACTATGCCATAATATCCTCTAAGGGAGAAATTCTTTGCAACTATACCAAAATACACCCTTTTTCACATGGTAGTGAAAACAATTACTATAAAGGTGGAAATGAAATTATCTTTGCTCAAATTAAAGATATTACTTTGTGCCCTTTTATATGCTATGACTTAAGATTTCCAGAAATTTTTCAAATAGCTTCAAAAAAGTGTCAACTAATCACAGTTGCTGCCAACTGGCCTAATTCTCGCAAGGAACATTGGATAACCCTTCTCAGGAGTAGAGCAATAGAAAATCAATGTTATATCGCTGGAATTAACAGAATAGGCATAGGTAATAATATTTCATATAGTGGTAACTCCATTGTTATAGACCCCCTAGGTAAAATTATCTCTAGTTCTGAGGATGGGGTAGAAGATATTATCGTTGCAGATATAGATAAAAATTTAGTTAATGAAATAAGATCTACATTCAATGTAAAAGCTGATAGACAAGAAGATTTATACATTAAAATTAGAAGCGAGCTAATATAATTATTAAGACTATGCTTAAAATTAAACTAATTTTAAGCATAGTCTTTTTTATAAAATTACATATCAACTATTACGTTAAAAATTATACATCACATACTACAAAATTACATAATTAAATAATACTTCGATGCCTTCTTCAATATCCTTATAACTAACCATTTCCATATTAGTATTCTTGTACCTTACAGGATATACTAAAGTACCAGTTTTAACTCCAGTTCCTTCTTTATGAATAGTTTTTCCATCTCCGTTACTCTCTCCAAATATGTAATTAGGCACTTTATCTAATTTTTCATAAACATTTTCCAACTGTTCTTTTACTTCATGATGAATTACTAGGGTTCTATCCATAAATTTGATTCCAGTTCCCTTGCCTAGGGATAATTTGCCATTACCACCCAAGCTGTCGCCTGCGTCTTCACCATCTATTACTAGTGCATACATTGGATTTATTTCATGCGCAGCAGCTCTTGCTCCTCTAGCTCCAAGTTTCTCTTGGGTTGAAAATACAAAGAAAAGTTCTTTATCCATTTTTTGAAGTAATTCTTTGTCTTCTAAAATCTTTTCCATAGCCTTAAGTGTTATATAACATCCTACTCTATTATCTAAGGACGGAGCAATAATATTCTTTTCTTCTTCAATTACGTTAGAAGTAATTATACATACGTCCCCTTCTCTTACAAATTCTAGTGCTTCTTCCTTGCTCTCTACACCAAGATCAATATACATGTCATCTATTTTAGCATTTGGTTTACTAGCAGAAATTCTCCCAGAATTACCATTTTCAAATTCTACAATATTATTTACAAAGGCAGTTTCGTCAAAGTCTCCAACTTTTCCAATTCTTAGAAACCCACTTTTTTCAATATATAATACAATAAACCCTAAAGAGTCCATATTAGTTGAAATCATAACTCGCTTCTCTTCAGGCGCATTACTCTTTCCTAAAGTAGCTATAACATTTCCAAGATTGTCCGTTTTACTGTTAATATTTAAGGAATTCAAA
>DAMAVY010000342.1:2439-4047 GCA_032077725.1 Clostridium sp.
TAACATTCCTAATTTCTTCTTCATGTCCACTGACTCCAAAAGCTCCAATTAAATCTTCAAATAATTCATTCATTACTATACCTCCGAAAATCTATAATGTTTTTAAGTATTCTGCTAAAAGTTTAACTGCATTTTTAATATCTTCCTTTGATGCCACTGACACTGAAGAATGGATATACCTACAAGGTACTGAAATAGTAGCAATTTTCGCACCACTTCCTGTACTATGGAAAGTTGCTGCATCATTTCCTCCTGCAATAGCCTTCCTTCTTTGGTATGGAATATTTAAATTATCTCCAACTTCCATAATGTTATCCGCAATATCAACATCAAATATACTTGTTAAATCCATTATTGATATAGCTGGACCTTTTCCCACCTCTGTTGCTCTTAAATGTTTTGAAATATTAGGCATATCTGCACATATAGTTCCCTCTAGTGCAATTCCTAAATCTCCATTAATATTTAGAGAAGATATGGTGGCTCCTCTTTCTCCAACCTCTTCTTGTACAGCAAAAACTCCATACAAATCTACATCATAACTTTCCTTTAGCGCTTCCATAAGCACTAAGCATCCAACTCTATCGTCAAAGGCCTTTCCTTTTACTAGTCCTTCACCAAATTCATCATATTCTGTATCAAATACTACATATTCACCTAATTCCACAGCATCTTCGCTCTGTGCTCTTGAAATGGCTCCAATGTCAATGCAGCAATCTTTATAATTAAGTCCTTTTTCTCTTTCTTCCGGTCCTTGAAGATGAATTGGTTTTGCACCAATAACTCCTGGTATTTTATTTGGTCCTATAAGTACAGTTTTAGAAGGTATTATTTTTGCATTTATTCCTCCTAAAGCGCTAAACCTCAGTGTTCCATCATCATTAAATCCTGTGATTATAAAACCTACCTCATCCATATGGGCATCAACTATAACCTTTTTACCAGACCCTTTTTTATGAACAATAATATTTCCCATTCTGTCTACAGATATCTCATCAACATAAGGTTTAACTTGCTCCATAATAAAGGATCTAACTTCTCCTTCAAATCCTGAAGGGCCGCTTAGTGAAGTTAATTTATCTAGGAGACCACCCTTTTCAAGAGTTTCATCTAAAAACATATTAATTCCTCCAATTCTTCACCCTTTATACTCTCAATTAATTTTGCCATCATATATCCGGTATTCTTTATATCATCCATGTTAACAGTTTCTACTGAAGTGTGCATATACTTAATAGGTATTGATAAAAGTAGCGTAGCAACTCCCTCTCCTGAAACTTGAATATCCCAAGCATCAGTACCTGTAGATCCTGGTTCAACCTCTAATTGAAATGGAATACTATATTCATTACAAACCTTCATAAGATATTTTCTAATCTTAGGATGAATGTTTGGTCCTATACAAATTACTCCACCTTTACCAAGCTCAGTATCTCCAAACTCCAGTCCATGTTTACCACAATCAAAAGTAACATCGACGGCAATTCCTATATCTGGTCTAATTCCATTAGTGGCAGTCTTAGCACCTCTATGTCCAACTTCCTCTTGAGATGAACATACAAAGTAAACATCCATATCGTGATCTATGTATTTAAGCTCCTTAGCACA
>DAMAVY010000343.1:0-4018 GCA_032077725.1 Clostridium sp.
TAATTTCTACCAATTTATTTTTCTCAAGTCGTACTAAGATGGTATAAACGGTCCCGTCTACAACATCTGAAAATCCCAGCGCATTTAGCCTCCTAGTAATCTCATAACCATATATTTCCTCATGACTGATGATTTCAAGAACACAGCCTTCTAACACGCCTTTTAACATTTCTGTAATATTTTCCAAATAAGTCACCTCTTCACTATGTAGTATCACTTGTATTAAGTATTACTTACTACCACTATATAGTAACGCTGACTAGCTGTGGTGTCAATATAATATATTTATTTTTTTACGTTGATTTTTACCCTTAAATTTTTAATAATACTAAAAATTCTAACAATATCCTTGTAATTAAAAAAGTAGGAGCATCTGCTCCTACCCTTGAAGTTCTTAATATATTAAAATTGCTTATTTAATCTAATCAATAAATTCCCTATTTAACTGTTAGTTTTATCACCAATTTAAAATGTGTAAACTCTCATTGTTTCTAAATTTCCCCAAAAATTACGTTTTCCTTCACTTTCTAATGTGAAACCTGACTTTTTAATAGTTCTCAACGATGCAGTATTTGATACCTTTACAATAGCATAAATTTTTTCTAATTTTTGCTGTTTCTTACCCCATTCTACAAAAGGTCTCACTACTTCTGTTGCGTAACCGTTACCTTGATAATCAGTTGCAATAGCATATCCTACCTCAATTCCTTCTGGTATTGGGTTTAAGCATATATGTCCAATCATACAACCTGCTTCTTTTGATTCAATGGCATATACTAGCGGATAATCATGTGGATATTTTCCCTTAAACATCTTTATTTCTTCCATTGCTTTTTCTAAATTTTCTAACACTTCGTCTGGCAACTCTTTCTTTGCAATTTCTTCTCTACTATATAAATAAAGCAGTTCTGAATCCGTTGACACAAATTCTCTAATAATCAATCTCTTAGTTTCTAAAATCATTACTTTTACCCCCTTGTATGAACTGTTAATGTTCTTTTTTATATAGAAATGATGTAAATAATCATTATATTTCTCTTGAACCCATAATTATATCTAATATAAAAATAATAAGGCTTAAAATTGATATGATCAAAAGTGCGTTACCCCAAGTACTGTTTACTAATGCATTATTGTCTGCCAATACACCTTGAAACATCAAACCTCCTGCCATTGCTATTCCACAAAGAATATCAATAACCAAGTCAACTCTTTGTATTAATTTACAGATACAATTACCCCCAGGAAACTTTTTTCTAATGTATAGTACCTTACAAAAATTCAAAATTATGATTATAAACATTATTATATAAGCAACAAATACAAAATGAAAATAAGACATAATATCATTTAAAGAATTGACTATATCCATTTTAGAACCTCCTTTTGATTAAAAATATATCTCAAATATAAGTTAGCGTGACAACTTTCTTGTACCTATTAAGTGACTTATAACTTATTAATTATGCTAGCGCTATAAGCTGCGCCAAATCCATTATCTATATTTACTACTGTCACACCACTAGCACAACTATTTAACATGGACAATAATGCTGCAAGGCCTCCAAAGTTAGATCCATAACCAACACTTGTGGGAACTGCTATCACAGGTTTATCCACAAGGCCCCCAATAACACTAGCTAAAGCTCCTTCCATTCCTGCAATGACTATAACAACTTTTGCTCCTCTAATAACATCTAATGTTGAAAAAAGTCTATGTATACCAGCAACCCCAACATCAGTTATCTTTATAGCTTTATTTCCTAATATTTTAGCAGTTTCAAATGCTTCTTCTACAACAGGTAAGTCAGAAGTACCTGCTGCAACTATTGCTATATAACTCTCTGTATCCGGCTGTTCCTTTTTCTTAATAGTTATTGTTCGCCCAAGTTTATTATATTCTGCGTCAATACATATTTCCTTTACTGCCTTATACATTTCTTCATTAGCTCTAGTTCCTAATATATTATTATTTTTTGTAATCATAAATTTAATAATGTCCCTAACTTGTTCTACTGTCTTTCCTTCACAATATATTACTTCCGGATAACCAACTCTAAGTTCTCTATGATTATCTATTTTAGCAAAACCTAAATCTTTAAAAGGTAAATCTTCTAATTTTTCTAGAGCTTCTTCTACATTTATCTTATTATTTTTAATACCTTCCAATAAAACTTTAATTTCTTCTTTATTCACTACATTTATCCTCCTTGATTTTGATTATAGTTTCATTGAAGCTCCCTACTCTATATCCTTGCATATCTAATGTTACATATTTAAATCCACATTCTTTTATATTTTTAGCAATAGTATCTAAAAGCTCTTCATCAAACAATTTACTTCTATCATTTCTACTTACTTCAACTCTTGCTAAATCTCCATGACATCTTACTCTAACAGCTCTAAATCCTATGCTCATCATATATTTCTCTGCATTTTCGATTTTCTCAAAGTCTTCTACCCTTAATTCATTTCCATAAGGTATTCTAGTTAAAAGACAAGCATACGCCGGCTTATCCCAAGTATTAAGTCCTAATTCTTTAGAAAAAGCTCGTATTTCTCCTTTAGTTAGTTTGCATTCTAAAAGTGGACTTTTTACTTCTAATTCCTTTAGTGCTTTAAGACCTGGTCTGTAATCACCTATATCATCAAAGTTAGTTCCATCAATTACAAAGTTATACCCTTGTTCCTTAGCAATAGATAATATCATACTAAACACTGCAGTTTTACAAAGATAACATCTATCTTCTGGATTAAATTTAATTGAATCAATTATTGGAGCTTCTATAATCTCATGGTGCACTCCTATTTCTTTTACTAGTTCTTTTGCTTCTGCTATTTCCCACTTTGGAATATATGGTGATAAGATTGTTACTGCTTTTACGTTATCTCCAAGAGCTTCTTTAGCTGCTTTAAGTAAAAAAGTACTGTCTACTCCACCTGAAAATGCTAAAACTACTTTTCCTAAACCTTTAAGATATTTTATTAATTCATTATATTTTTCATTGTTAATCATTTATGTTTTCACCTCTCACTCATAACCTATAATGTTAATTAAATCTCTTTTATCCCATAGCTAGCATCCGTAACGCTCATTCCCTTATAGACTGCCTTATATACCTTATCTATAGATATACTTTTTTCTTTTGCTATACTCTTGCATTCTTCATATTCTGGTTTATATTTCACTAGCTTACCTTTATAATAAGAATTCTTTATTGTGATATCTCCATACTCAGTTTTTACTTTTGAAAACTCTCTATTTAGCATTATTTTTTCAACTTTATATTTTCTCACACCAATTGAAGTAGTTTCTTCAAAAATAACATCTAAAATATTCTTTTCAGCTTTTTCATTTGTAAGCACACTTAATTTTATTCCTGGCCTTCCCTTTTTCATATATATAGGTGTTTTAAATACGTCTAAGGCTCCTACTTCAAAAAGTTTTTCTTCTACATATCCATAAAGCTCTGGATTCATATCATCTATATTACTTTCAAGTATATACTGTTCTTCTACTTTCTCAGAGCTCTCCTTCTCACCTAAATATACTCTTAAGACATTTGGGATTTCTAAGTCTCTATGACCTATCCCATATGCAATCTTTTTAATTGAGAAATCAACCTTTGGAGTAAATTCTTCAACGTTTGCTGCCAGTATTGCTGCCCCAGTAGGAGTGGTGGTTTCAAATTGTACTATTCCTGTATTTATAGGAATATTCTTTAAAATTTCTACAGTTGCAGGAGCTGGTACTCGCATAAGTCCATGGGCACATTTTACAAATCCTCCTCCAACTTGAACTGGAGATGCGATAATTTTATCAACTTTTAAATAGTCTAAACAAATAGCTGCTCCAACCATATCTACAATTGAATCAATAGCTCCTACCTCATGAAAATGTACTTCATATAAAGTTTTTCCATGAACCTTTGCTTCTGCCTCTGCAACCTTCATAAACATATCTAAACTAAGTTTCTTAACTTTATCACTTAAATCACTTAAATTAATTATTTTCTCT
>DAMAVY010000344.1:0-4006 GCA_032077725.1 Clostridium sp.
ACTGTGTATTCCCCAATACCAGCATCAGCCTTTCCGCAATATCCAGAAAAATTTTGGCTTTTAAATTCCATGGTGTTCGCTATTTCTAAAATATATTTAAGTCCTTTGTGCACGCCTTCACCAAAAGGCATGTTAGGTCTTTTTAATCCAGTTACAGTTTTTATTTTTGCAAATTCTACTAAATCATTTATTATATAATTCTTATTTTTTTCAATTTGTTTCTTAAACATAACATAACTTTAGAAGTTTGTACTTTAAAGTACCATACTGCTAAAGTCCACCTCCTTCTGCTGAATAATTAATCATCTATATACATTCACCTAAATTTCAAAAAAGTATTAAGTTTTCTCAGATCCCAAGTTTCTTTAGGTATTTTATAATTATAAATACATAAGAAAACAAGAAATTTTATTTCTTATTTAGTTATATCATAAATATGCACCATATGAAACACTCTTATACACTTAAATCGGTAGATTAAAGATTAAAATTAGTAAGAAAGTTTTAATACATTTTACCCAGTTATGTTGTAAAATAATAATGAATACTTTATTTAAAGAACTAGTCAATAAGGATGGTGTGAAATTATATGTTAAGTTATAATATATTAGTTGTAGATGACGAAGTTGAAATATGCGATGCCATAGAAATTTATTTAAAACGAGAAGGTTTAAAAGTTTTGAAAGCCCACGACGGGATTGAAGCCCTAGAGATTTTAGAAAGCAATAAAGTTCATTTAATTATTCTTGATGTTATGATGCCTCGACTTGATGGCATTAAAACCAGTCTAAAGATTAGAGAGACTAGAAATATCCCAATAATAATTTTGTCTGCTAAATCAGAAAATATTGATAAAATTATAGGTTTAAACAACGGTGCTGACGATTATATAACAAAACCATTTAATCATCTTGAACTTATCGCCAGAGTAAAATGTCAACTTAGAAGGTATGAAAAGCCTTTAGATATAGAAAAAGTTAATTTGAAAGATACAATTATAATTAAAGACCTAGTTATTGATACAACTCTAAAATCAGTAGTGCTTCGTGGTCTACCCCTAAAGCTTACTGCCACTGAGTATGGAATTCTACTGTTACTTGCTTCCAACCCAGGCAAGATATTTTCAATAAAAGAAATCTATGAAAATGTATGGAAAGCAGCATTTTACCATAGTGAAAATACAGTAACTGTTCATATTCGGAGAATGAGAGAAAAAATTGAAATCAATTCTAAGGATCCAGAATACATTAAAGTTGTATGGGGCATAGGATACAAGATTGAAAAACCTAATATATAAGAAAGAGGTGCTATCAATTGATTTCTCAACTTAAAGATATGATTAATAAATGGTTTCATGATTTTAACGAAAATACTATTCTATTAGAAGTTTTAGTAATTTTCATAATGTCCATAACTGTAGTGCCAAAATTTTTTGAAATAGCCTTGTGTGACTATGATAATTATACCAGCAAATACAGTTTATACGTAACTTCAGTTTTCAATGAAGAAAAGTTTAAGAATGAAATGCTTCAAAATGATACTATAGAATTTAGAGAACGATTATTAAAAGTCACTAACAATTTTTCAAAACTTCTTTTCTGTAAAAGTGATGAAGAAGCTCAAACCATACAAAATTATCTTGAAACTTCTCTAACCGGAGATATAGGTGTACTACTTATAGACAAATCTAATGATAGATGGTTTTCAAATAGAAATTGGTTCTCTGATTATCCATATAGTGAACTTACTCCCAAAGAAGCTCTGCTTAAGCTTTCAAAGGAGGATGACGTAATAGTATTTAGCTCCAATAATTTAACTCATTACTCAGCTCCAAACGGATATTCTAATGGGGCCTACACATCTCCCAATTCGCAACTTGAGGAAATTTACTTTATTCGTGGAGATAAATACAAGATAATAGCAAGCTTAACAAGATCTAGATTTTATTCTGCACTTCCACTGTTAACAATCTTTTGCATATTGATTACTAAACAATTCTACTGTATAAAAAGCTCTAGCATAAATGAATATCTCAGATGCTTCAATAGAACTTTAATAATTAGAGCACTAAAAGGTGTGGCTATGTTTTTTAAGAATCTGAAAGAAATATTCAGAAGCATTTTCCTTGATACTACTATATTAGCTTTAACAGTTTTTTGGATTGTATATCTACCTCTTACTTGGGTTTTTAATTTTTATAATGAATTTTCTATTGGTAATTATGATTTAACCCCTATTTTTGTGTTACTAACAATAATGTCTATCCTCGTAAATATTATAGTTCGATATCTTGAGAATATAAATAATATAAAAAATTTAGTTAACTATTTAGGAAAGATTGAAAATGGTGATATTGATGTTGACATTAATTCTAAAACCCTGGGCACTTTATCTGCTTTAGGGGACGGAATAAACAATCTAAAAGTAATCTATAAAAAGAAAGTTGAAGAAGGTTTAAGGAATGAGAGATTAAAGACTGAACTTATAACTAATGTGTCCCACGATTTAAAAACTCCTTTAACCTCCATTGTAAGTTATGTAGATATACTAAAAGATGAAAATCTAGATAAAGATGAAATTAAAGATTATGTCGCTATTTTAGATAATAAATCTACGCGATTAAAAAAACTTGTTGAGGATTTATTTGAAATGTCTAAAATGAGCTCTAACCAAATTATGTTAGATAAAGCCAAAATTGATATTGTAGAACTCATTCATCAAAATCTTGGTGAATTAACATTTCTAGGCGAAGAAAAGCATCTTACTTTTAAAGTTGGTGGTGAAAGTTATTTCATTATAACAGTAGATGGGGATAAAATATCTAGAGTCATGGATAACCTAATATGTAATGCTATTAAATACTCCCTTGAAAATTCTAGAATTTATATTGATGTTTCAAGCAGTGATAACTACTGTGAAATAACAATTAAAAATGTTTCAAAGTATGATTTAGACTTTAATGAAGAAGAAGTACTTGAAAGATTTGTCCGTGGAGATAAATCTAGACACTCTTCTGTGGAAGGTTCAGGGCTTGGACTTGCTATTTCAAAAGCAATAATTGATCTTCATGAAGGAACTTTCAAAGTTAAATGTGATGGTGACTTATTTAAGGTAATAATAAGACTTCCTATATAATGCGCCACTGTGCATATTATAGATTGTATACATAAGAACATAAAAATAAATAGTTCTTTTATGAAATAAGCATCTTATTAATATGTGAAAAACTTCGTTCTATAAATATTTTATAGAACGAAGTTTTTTAAATTAATTATTTTTTTCTTCTAATGATGCTCTTATAAATCCTATAAATAATGGATGCGGTTTATTTGGTCTAGATTTTAATTCAGGATGGAATTGTACTGAAACATACCATGGGTGATCCTTTAATTCTACAACCTCTACCAACCTATCATCTGGACTTGTTCCTACAATTTTCATACCAGCATTAACTATTTCATTTCTGAAATCATTATTAAATTCATATCTATGTCTATGTCTTTCCTGTATTAATGATTCACCATATTCTTTAGCTGTAGTAGAATTTTCTTCTAGCTTACATGGATATAGCCCAAGCCTCATTGTTCCACCTAGATTTTCAATGCCTAGTTGGTCTGACATTAAATCTATCACTGGGTATTTAGTATTTTTATCAATTTCAGAACTATTAGCTCCTTCATAACCTAAAACATTTCTAGCAAATTCTATAACTGAACATTGCATTCCAAGACATATTCCAAGAAATGGTTTTTTATTTTCCCTAGCCCATTTTATTGCCTCAATTTTTCCTTCTATTCCTCTATCTCCAAACCCACCTGGAACTAATATTCCATTTACATCAGAAAATAATTTATCAGCATTTTCCATCGTTACTTCTTCAGCATTAATCCATTTTATTTCTACGTCACAATTATTTGCATATCCACCATGACTTAATGCTTCCACCACCGATATGTATGCATCATGTAATTCAACATACTTTCCAACTAGGCCAATTTTTACTTTT
>DAMAVY010000345.1:0-3987 GCA_032077725.1 Clostridium sp.
CACATACCTCAATATGTTTTAACTGCAGTTTCACTCTAATACTCTTATTATCAATACCATTATACAGCTTCTTTACCATGTTCCTTATTAGATCATCAATGTAAAACAACTCTTTATTCAGTATCATTTTGCCACTTTCCAAAGATGACATTTGAAGCATATCCTTAACCAATTTTCCCATTTTATCAGATTCTTGCAAAATTACATCAAGGGAAGAATCTATATTCCCATCTAAAAATATTCCATCTTTGATGCCTTCTGCATATCCCTTTATTAAGGTAATCGGAGTTTTGAGCTCATGAGATGCATCTGCAATAAAATTTTTTCTCATATTTTCAATTTTTCTTTCTCTATCAATGTCTATTTGTAGCTTTTCATTAACTGCCTTCAGTGAAGTTAATGAAGCATCCAAATTTGACCCTAGGAAATTTAATGTATCACCTAAATTTCCAATCTCATCTTCAGAAGTTATACAACATTTTTCACTAAAATCCAAATCACTCATCTTTGCAGCAACTTTATTTATTGCTTTAAGCGGCCTGGTTATAATTTTAGAGTACAAGAGTGACAACGCTGCTACAAAAACAATTGCTCCTAAGTAAAAATACTTGTAAAATATTTCTATAACACCTACCGCTTCCTTTACATATTGTAGTGAAGTAAATCCTATAATTATATATTTTCCTTCCATTATTGCAGAAGCTAGATACTTTGTGTTGCTACCTTCATCCATAAAAGAAATAGAAACTTGTTCATTATTTAATATTTGAGTTAATAAGTTAGAATCAGATTGAATAGTTTTTAAAACATAGTCAAATGTTTTAGTATTTTTATTATCTATTGCTTTTGAATCTGTCTTGAAAATTATTATTGAATTACTTTCAGTATTTACTACTGCTATAGATGTATTATAATTACTCTCAAACTTCTGAATACTCTCTATTATTTCACTTTCATCTTTAGGATTACTAAGGGTATTTCTAAACTTAATTACATTATTCTCAATATCCGTCTCTTTTTTCTCATCATATATTCTTTCAAATAACATTCTTTGACTTAAAAAGGTAAAAGTTAAAAAGGTAATAAATACTATAGTCGTTATTATAAACATCTTCGTTGTTATACTCTTTTTCATAGCATCTCTCAATTTCTTCCATCTAACAATAAAACTCTCCATCTTACACCTCTATCTTATATCCAAAGCCCCTGACAGTTACAATAACCTTGTTCATCTCCTTAAGTTTTTCTCTTAATCTTTTTATACTAGTATCCACTACTCTTATGTCACCTTCAAAATCATATCCCCATATTTTAGTAAGTATTTGTTCCCTTGTGAGAACTATATTCTTGTTTTGAATAAAATATATTAATAGAGAAAATTCTGTTGGTGAAAGATTTATATCTTCTCCACTTACAGTAACCCTATGACCTTCCTCATCTAAATGGAGTTCTCCAATAGTTATGCCTGAACTTACTTCCCTATAATTTTCATAAGTTCTTTTTATTAAAGCCTTTATTTTTGCAACAAGTACCTTTGGGCTAAATGGCTTAGTTTCATAGTTATCTGCTCCAAATCCTAGAGCAAGTAGTTTATCTTCATCTTCATCCTTTGCACTTAACATAATTACTGGCACATTCCATTTGCTACTTATAACCTTTAAAGTTTCAAATCCATCTAAAACTGGCATCATTATATCTAGTATTACTAACTGTACAGACTCCTTTTCCATAACCTTTAAAGCTTCCATACCATTTCCACTATGTAAAACATTAAATCCATCTTTTTTTAAGTAAGCCGCCAACAGATTTCTAATATTCTCTTCATCATCTACTAATAATATATTTATCCCATTCATGTTCCCAACTCCTCACTACTTATTCCTTATACCTTAAGCTCAAAATTCACTCTCTGTTCCCAATCCAGAAAACTCTCAATCCTCAATTCTAATTATACCTTATTATATCAAAAATAATAAACCTCAAGGATAACCACGAGGTTTATTGTTCCAAATAAATGTTTAATTTTTAGGATACTTAATTCTTGGCAGATCAACTGCTCCCTCATATGGCCAGTGTGGAATAAAATAACCATATTCAACTTTTTCTTCATCTCTACCTCGAAGTTCTGCAATCCTTGTTACCCCAACATATATAGCAGATATCTTATACCAAGTTGCAAAATCTACTTCACCCGTTTGTGGCAGCCCAAACACTTGTTGAAATACTTTTACTTGATTTGCGGTAGATTCTCCAAATTTACCATCCACTGCAACTTTAGGTATTAGCGGGAAATCTTGTGATATTCTATTTAAGAATGTTTGAGCGGCTTTAACAGCATCTCCGCTACTTCCAATTTTCAAAGTGTAGCCTGGATATGATTTTGGACTTCCTGATACAACTTTTGCCCTTACAAGTTCAATATTATTTCCGTAAAAATTGGTTAATATATCAAAAGGCACATATCCACTTTGGCCTAAGTCCTTACTTCCCCATTGGGTAAGCCACCCTGGGCAGCTAACATTTCTCCCATCACAATATTGAGTAAGTAATGGCTGTTCAGCTCCATATCTTTTTACGTAAGTAGAAAAAATTTCATCTACAATTAAGCTTATGTTATCATATATATTTCTTCCATAAGAAAACGCTTGGTCATATGCTGTAGAGTTTGTTACATCAAAATTAAAACCTTGCCCCCTATACCACTCTGTAAATATTCTATTTAAAGTAAAGGATATTATGCAATATACATTTGCTCTTATGGTGGATTCTGGCCATGTAGCATAAATTTCACCACTAGCTACATTCTTTATATAATCTCTATATGGCACAGTATAATTTGGTGCCCCTGAATTAGTTGGCACTCCAGCATGTACTGTTATAAATTCTGGTACAACGGGTTCTGGAAGTACCACAAGACCACTTGGTGGTGGTGGCAAAGGTTTGTTAGGATCTTCCGGTATTTTAGGTGGAAAATCTCCAAACTGTCTATTAGGTGGAATTTCTATAACTCTTACTAATTCAGGACCTCCTACTTCTCTAGCTGACCCCGATGGAATCAAATTGCATACTTGAAGCGCCGTCTGAGACGGTAAAACCTGACATCCTTTTATAATTACTTCTTCATACCCTGTTGCTCTTACACTTATGTCATAAAGAGCATATGGAATTAGTGTGGTATTATTGGGATCTAAAGACCTCTCTATGTCCGGGGTATCCACGTCAATGGTTTGTGTTTGCCCTTCTCTATTAGTAGTAACATTACCAATCTCTATCTGTTCCCTTGTTTCTTCATCAGTTCTTCTTAAAGTAACGGTGGCATCGGCTATGGGTATAAATGTATTTTGTATAAAAGTTTGTACTTGTAATCTTCCTTTACTTGCCATAATAATCTCCTCATAATAATACTCCTTTATATCTTATGATAGAAATAATAGAAAAGTTACATTTTACCTAACTAAGTTCTAAATATTATCCACAATCTTTTATTAATCTTATGTTGATTCTACTTCATTTCTCCACACCTTAAGAGCATTTGCTAAACACAAAGTCCCGTACCCCCAAGCATTATTAGGGAATACCACATCCACTCTATTCCGATTTGCACCCTTTAATAAAAAATGCTTTAACCTTTCTCCATATAGATAAGGATCTTTTCCATTTACAATTCCAAATTCCATTAAAAGGCCACAAGCTCCTGCTACATGAGGTGCTGCCATGGAAGTTCCTGAGCGTGGCTGAAAAACTCCACTTGATGTAACTGACTCTATTTCTTCCCCAGGTGCAACTAAATCAGGTTTTACTGGATTAAGCTCTGAGTTTCCTACCCCTGAAAATGGGGATATTGTTAAATTTATATGGTTGTAACTTCCCACGGTTATTACTTCTTCTACGGTTCCGGGGATTCCTAAAGTATTATTGTCATTTGGATTCAAAAACCTAGTAGCAGTATTTAATCCTTCAGTAATAGGTAGCCACATATTATAATTC
>DAMAVY010000346.1:0-3976 GCA_032077725.1 Clostridium sp.
TGCCCTTATAGGGCTAGATCAAACCACCCGTTTTACGGGTGGTCCTGATTTTTTTACGCAATTGCGGGTTTTCTTTTATTATTTTTATCATTGTCATTATCTTTAAGTTTAGCTTTTGATTTAACCTGATCCTCGTTATGATTACTAAATAGCAAGTAGGAGGAAGTTATTGCTGAAATTAAATCAGATACTGGATAAGCAATCCAAGCACCGATAGTTCCCATGATATTTACAAGAATAATAGCTACTGGGATAAAGACGATTAATTGTCTGAATAATGATAGCCAAAAACCTTTATTGGCTTCTCCAACAGCTTGGTAATAGTAGATTCCTACATAATAGAAGCCAACCAGTGGAAGCAAACAGATACATATTCTAAGAGCTTTAACTGCTTCAGGTAATAGGCTTGCATCGGTTAAAAACAAGCTTATCATTTGTGGAGCAAAGTACATTATTACTACTCCAAATGCTAGAGATACTATTGTTACAGTTTTTATTGCAGCGGTAACAGTTTTTTTAACTCTACTAAAATTACCAGCTCCAAAATTGAAAGCTACAATAGGTTGCATTGCTGAACTAATACCGATTATTGCTATAAACATGAACATAGATATTTTAGTAATTACTCCTATAATTATTATAGCTGAATCTCCACCTCGGGTAATTAATAAGTTATTTAAAACAACTGATACTATGGCATCAGAAATTTCAATAACAAATGTTGAAAAACCAACAGCAACGATTCCTTTGATTATAGAAGTATCTATATTAGATATAATGGTTTTTAGTGAAGGTTTAATATCGAAGTATTTAATTACATCTTTAAACTTAGAAAGTAAGAATAGTAATCCTACAAACTGAGAAAATACAGTGGCAATAGCTGCACCAGCAATTCCGAGTCCTAAGTGACCTACTAATATATAGTCAATAATAACATTTAGGATTGCACCTATGCTATTAGCATAAAGTCCTATTTTTGAATTTCCCAAAGAGATCATTATATTGGAACATACAACAGTCAAACCTTGAAATATGATTCCTATGAAAATTATTGAAATATAGTCATTAGTTAATCCGAAGGTAACATCACTAGCACCTAATTTGTATAATAAGTTTCCTCTAAAGAAAAATATAACTAGTGGAATTATTGTTAATGTTAGTAGAGTTAGAGAAACTGAGTTTATGATTGTTGACTTAACCTTCTTTGGTTGATTTTCTCCAGAAAATCTGGAAACATATGTGGAAGCTCCTATTCCAATTAACATTGCTATAGCAATAAAAAAACGTTGGATTGGAAAAGCTATAGTTAGTGCACCTATTGCGTTAGGTCCGATATATCTTCCAACAAAAACTGTGTCTACCATGTTATAAAGTTCTTGCACAAATAGTGCAAACATTGCAGGTATGGCAAACCTGAGTAATACTTTGTATGTTTTCCCATCTAAAAATACCTTGGGATTTATTCCCATAAGTCTCACCTCATCCGTCTGAAAATTCTGTATATTTCCATTAAGTTTTATTTATATGAAAATAGTTCTTATTTTTAATTATTAGTTTAGGGTTTCGTAAGGAGCTAAAATCAATAGCTTTAAAAAGAAACATAAACTAAATATATTTTTTTAGAATTCTTTGAATCCACATCTTATATTACTATTATATGCCAAAGTAATAATTAAAACATTCACTTTGGAGCCCATCAAAAAGTACCAATCGACCTAAAATTAAGGTTTACAAAAAAAACAAAAAGCACAAAAGTACCTTATTTAGGAGGCTTTTGTACTTCGTTTATAATAATTAGCACAGCTCCATAGGTTTTTAGCGTTGCTAATATGTTTATTACTGTACTTTTTTTGGAAAACTTAAATTTTATATTTGGGTAAGAAGCTTTGTGAAGTATTCCATTTTCATCTTTATTAAGTCTAGTAGGTTTTCCCATGTTAACCCAGTAATTATAAGAAGAACCTATTTTTTCGTTTATTTCATAGGTGATTACATTAACATCTGAGTGGATATTAGTTATATTTAATGAAAGCTTTTTAGAGGTAGCATTTTTTATACCTCTAAGCTTTGAAAAGCTCGTCATGGATATTAAATCATTAATTTTATCATGATAAGTATATAGTAAAATTTGATATTGATTATCTGACTTTGTAACAACAAACCCATCATCCTTAGAAATAAGAGTATGACCTAATTTATTTAAAAGGGAGTATGCATAGAAAGCAGGTTTTTTTATTCCTTTATCATTTATGAGACCTGGATATCCAAAGAATAATTCATTAGTTATATTTACTTGCTTATCAAGTACATCAAAGGCTCTGATAAAGCTTAGGTCACCGTGGTTATTAACTACATTATCAATGATAAATGGAATCATATAAGCTGAGTCATATATGTTATTTATTTCGTTGTTAACTAAGAAGTCATTCTCTTCAATTTGAAAATTATTATCTATAAGTAAATTCTCAATATCTACCCTTAAATTAGAAGGGAAGGCTTTAGAAAATTGAAATCTAAAGTTCTTATAGTTAAGACTTTCTAGGGCATTAAAGTACTCCATAAAGGACAGAAGTATATTTTTAAGATCCTCATCTACTAAATCTAATACTATAATGGGAATTATATCAAGAAACTCTATAAATTCTAGCACATCTTTTGCTCTATTCCAGTTGTGAAATTTAGAACCTGGGAATATTGCCATATCCGTACTGAAAAGATTTAGTATTCTACCAAATTCAAAATCCATTTCACCTTGGAGCTCTTCTAAAGTATCTTTATTGTCTTCAATTAGAAGGTCAAAGGCATCTCCAATGGTTATAATTTTTTTAAAATCCTTATTAAATTCACCAATAGAACTTTCCATATTGAAATTTAATTGGTTTATTTTATCTTCAAAATTAAATCGATCATAATCCTCTAAGTAGTATGTAATTTCTTCCAAACTATCTTCTAAGGGATGATTTTCTGTTTTTGTAGATTTTTCTAGCTCAGCAGAGGTGTATTTATATCGCTTCCTAAACTGTGCAGGTGTAAGTTTATAGTGTAACTTAAAATGCTTATTAAAATACCTGGTATGGGAAAATCCAATTTCCACTGATATTTCAGAAAGAGTCATATCTGTATCTAAAAGTAGCTTTATAGATTCCTCTATTCTAATAAGGTTTAGAAGCTCTGTGAAGGAATATCCCGTTGCATATTTTATTTCTCTAGATAAATAATTTGTACTTAGATATTCTTTACTAGAAATGTCACTAAGGGTAATATTATTTTGATAGTTATTATAGATATATTTAGAAATACTATGATACCTTTGAAGATAATCATCATTTGTTCTAAGCTCTTCTTGCTCGTAAATTAAATAATTAAAATTATTTATAAGGTGATAAAGAAGTTTTACAAGTATATCTTCAATCTCTTCATCATAGTTGTCTTGTTTTTGTACTGTTTCGCAAAGAACTTGACAGAGAAATGATCTCAAATCTTCGTATTCTTCTCCAAGTTGAGAACCTTCATTTGATGATTTTGTATAGAAAAACATATTATCTATATCACTATAATACTTCTGAAAAAAATATGGATCAATATGAAAAGTAATAACTTTATTAAAAGGGTCATCGCTTTCAATACTATGAACTTCATCTAAGTTAATAATTTCGATTTGATTTTCAGTTATTACGAATTTTTCAGTGTTTATATATAAATTAATTGTACCTTTTATTACATAAAGAATCTCAATACAATAGTGCCAGTGAATAGGGTAGTTTTTAATGGTGCTATATGAAATAGACACCGGCAAATTTGCTGAGTAGTTAACATATTGCTTATGCATTGTGTAATCTCCTTAAATAATATTTTAATGTAGGGAACTCCGCCTTATATGTATTTGGTGGAGTAAGTTCGATTTGACAAATCAAAGATTTAGAATCTTACTTACTAGTATTATAGCATTATTTAGAAAAAACGTGGTAGAATTAAA
>DAMAVY010000347.1:0-3973 GCA_032077725.1 Clostridium sp.
GAATTAAGTTTCAAAACTGAAGTTAATTAATTATGCAAAATTTCACACGAGAGGTTGGCGGTCTTTTTTGCAAAAATCTATAGAAATATGATCTACCCCTCCCCATAAGAAAAGGTCAACAATCGCATAGTTTATACGATTGTTGACCTTCATTGTTTTCTTTTTAAATTTTTCTATTACACTCCAAAGCTAGTTGTATAACTTTGAAGTGCTTATTACTCTTACTATTTTCCATCAATTTCGTTATTTTTAATATTCGACTGTGGTTTATTATCAATAACAAAACATGCTGACCAAAATATAATCTACATAATAGTATATATTAATACTATTGAAGATCGTACATTTGCTGTATAATTTGAATTAGAAGTTGCTGATATATATCCTAATGATCCAAACGCAGATATTGTAACAAAAAAATGCTCTGTATTATATAACTTTTTACCCTTTTTTAATTTTTTTATTTTAAATAACATCGCTACTGCTAAGTCAAGACCATAAGATATTGAAGAAAGTATTATGAACACCATATATTTTACCTGTCTTTCTTAAATCGTTTAATAGGATTGCATAATGCATTGATACATCAAATAATACGTACTCCAATAATGGAATAATATTTAAAATGTATCATACAAAATTTTTTGTATTGTTTTTTATTTAGATTAGTTTATTTAGCCATTAAAAATAATTTTAAATATTATCAAACATTGATAGGATTATATATATTGTTAGTCAAACTTATTGTAAAATAACCCTTTCGTATCATCTCTCCAGCAGGTGAAGTACCAGCTTGTGCCAATTGGTTTGAAATATATACTATCATACCAAATCCAGCTCCATATACGGTGTACAAATACCTGCTGACATCCATCCTATTGGCCCTCCTGTCAACATACCCACAATGTATGGAGCTATAACTCCAAAAGAACCGCCTGCAAAATGCAAATCTAGAACCTATTGCCGTTAAAGCTGCTGCCCATCCTTAGCAAGCATAAACTGGAAGTTAGCTCCTTGTTAATAAGCATTACTATAATGAATTAAATTTTTTTACTCCAAGAAATAAACATAGTGGAAAAGATGAAGAAATAATGACTCATAGAAAAAAATTTATGATACTGCAAGAAATATGTTCAATTTATTTTTTTAAATACTTCCCTACCTTTATAATTACATACAACAATACTATACACCACATTATTCCGTATGCTATTATCTTTCCTTTACTCGCTTCTGAAAAATTATCATTAATATTCACATATATTATTATCCACACAAATAAAAGTAAATAATCTATAATATTTCTTTTTATCATATTCTATCTCCTTATACAATATTCTTACATCTTCGTAAGATTGAGCTGCATTTAATGCAAAGTAATTAACTAAACTTAACTCCAATTAGCTCTAAGAAGTACTTCATATATGTTATCTTTTCATACTTAAGTCTTGTTTCTGTTACCATTCCAATACTTAAATTGACCTTTTCTCCTTTAGCATCTTCTAGATTAGTCTTATCTAGTTTAATCTTTACTTTGAAATACACATTTCCCTTTTCATTATCAAAGGTTGCATCTTTGTCGATACTTATTACCTTCTTAGGGATTGTTCAATATTGGGTGGTAATGCTTTGATGCTTACTTCCCTTTTTAATATAAATGTGATTAAGTTTCACCATCCAAATTTTGTATTTTAATAGTGGGACTTACTTATTATATTCTGCTGAGGAGATTCTCTTAAAACCAATACCTCATATATATTTTATTGATTTTGTCACAAAAATGTATTTGAGATACTTTATAAATCATTATTTTTTATTTAAAGTACCATTAATTTTTTTAATGACTTCCCAAGTTACTATACTAATTATAATTATACAAATTCGTTGAATCGTGTGATTAATATTATCAAAAGGTGTCATCCCTAATATTAAAACTTCTAAGGTTAAAACAACTAACATTATTACATACAATTTAACTTTTGAGATATTATCACTCCTATTTTTTAAAAGTATCGACCAGCAATATATCCAGCGACGAACCCTACTGTAACTGCTAAAATTGAAACACTTACAGCTGGATTAGCAACTACCCAGGCAGCGGCGATGTAATAGCACCTGACACCCAAGAACTTGCTGATATTGCTGCTGTAATCATAGATTTTGATATTTTACTTCTGTAATCCCATAAAGCTGATTCTACTAATCCCCATAGTATATTTACTGCCCCATCTCGTAGAAAGCTACCCACGCTTCCTCCATCAACATACTCCATTTCATCTCTGTCAATATCTACAAAGCTATTCGGTAATTGTAATGCGTATTTTCTTTCTTATACAAATGCGCTCATTTTTATTTTTCCCCCATAATATTTATTTTAAGATAATTTTGAACTTTTGTAAATAACTAACAAGCACTTAGTTAATTTGCTCGCAATGCTTATTAACCTTCACTTAAGTATAAAATTCTTTTAATGAAACTTCCCACAAAAATAAACATAAGCGAGGGCTAATATTATTGAAGAATTAAGTTTCAAAACTGAAGTTAATTAATTATGCAAAATTTCACACGAGAGGTTGGCGGTCTTTTTTGCAAAAATCTATAGAAATATGATCTACCCCTCCCCATAAGAAAAGGTCAACAATCGCATAGTTTATACGATTGTTGACCTTCATTGTTTTCTTTTTAAATTTTTCTATTACACTCCAAAGCTAGTTGTATAACTTTGAAGTGCTTATTACTCTTACTATTTTCCATCAATTTCGTTATTTTTAATATTCCACTGATGGATACCTTAAATCTATTCTTTACACAATAAAAGTAACAAAACAACAATTTCATCGTTTGTGTCTCTCAAAAAAGTGTCCATGATCGTAATAAATATTAAACCCTTCACTACTTTTATCATTTTCAAAGTTTTTAGGTAAATATTTTTTATCAAACTTAACTCTATTAGACCCAATGAACTGAGTAAATACACAGATAATCTTATGCTCTTCTTCATCAATTAATGCATACTCATAGCAATGATCATTATTAAATATAGTTGCATAAGCTGGGTATATAAAATTCTCCATATCATACACAATACTATTATTCCATTCAGTAATTTTAGAAATTCTTAATACTTCCGCATCAAAATCTTCCTTTGAAAGAGAATACTCTAAATATATCTGGCAAGTAGGGTCAAGAAAAGTGTCCCTTTGATAATAATAATATGAATCTATTTGTGCCGATTCAGGCATTTTGTTTGGAAAAATATATAAATTACTATAACCTTTGAAATCTTCAAAAACACCGTAGTCTTTTATATCAGAAGTTTTGATTGGAGGACCCCCAGTTACTATATAATATCCCATAATAATAATACCTAAAAATAAAATAGCAATAGTACTCGCCACTATAGCCAAAACCTTTTTTCTCTTTTTTCTAATTCTCTTAGCATAATCGACAACACTCTTATTTTCAACTGCCATAGCCTCAGGCAAATTGATTCCGGACTTATTGAGATCATTGTAGTTTTCTTTACACGCTTCGCACTCTTTTAAATGTTCTTCAATCACTTCATTGCTTTTCTTATTAGTCACTCCATCTTTATATATGGGTAATAAATCTCTGATAACTTCACAATCATATTTCATAACCATACTCCTCTCTTAACTTATTCTGCAAGACGATCTTGCCTCTGTAATATACTACCTTTGCTGAAGATTCACTTATTCCCAATAATTTAGAAATTTCACAATAAGGCATATTAGAAAAAATTCTATAAATCATTACCTTGTGGTTCACTTCTTCAAATGAATCAATAATTTTGATTATTATACTAATCGTTTCTTTATTTTCATACGCTTCTTCTATACTGTGAATAGAAGATTTTTTATAAGTAACTTCCTTATCAAATACAAAAGAGGAAACATTCAAACTATCTATTTTTTTATTTTTTCTAAGATATGAATAATAAATATTTTTTGCT
>DAMAVY010000348.1:0-3942 GCA_032077725.1 Clostridium sp.
GTTTTAATATAGAAGAGATAGTAGGCGTAGTATATAGCAGTGAAGAAATAGCTCCATATGTACACCAAGGAACTGGAATATATGCTGTAAATGGTGATGGTAGAAAAACACCATGGAAGTATGAGTCTAAATCAGGCAAATATAAAGGGTGGCACATTACTAGGGGTCAAAAACCATGCCCCTTTCTAGAGTATGCAAAGTTATTCCAAAAGGATAAAATATCTAAGATACTGGCGGGTGATTAGATGTTAGAAATAGCAATAAAAAATATATTAGATGAAGTTGTTGCTCCTATAAAAGTTACCCCAGTATTTGGTGTAGGTAAAGGTCCATTTGTTACTTATACAGTAACTGCTATTGATGGGGGACCAGTAAAGCAAAGTCAATGTGAGATTAAGATGATAGATTCTGACTTTGATAATGCATTACTTATAAGAGAAAAGGTATTAAAAAAATTAGATATGGAAGCAAAGGATCCTTCGTTAGTTAATTCCAATATTGTTTTAAGAAGTGAATTAGCTGGTGGAGGTCCTTTGTTTAATGACAGTATTCAAATGTGGGAGATATCCTGCATTTTTATTATTAATTGGAGGTGCAAATAATGAGTGATGAAATTGTATTAGGTGCTGGTGAAGTATATATGTATGAGTTTTCAGGTGCAGAAATACCTACACCTGAGATTATAGAAACTGAGGTACACAATGTTGGTCATTGTAGTTCAGGGTTTTCTATAGACTACAAACCTGAAAAATATGATGTTAAAAATCAATATGGAAATACAGTGAAAAGCTTTATAACTAAAGAAGAGCTAACAGCGAAGACCGGAATATTATCGTGGTCATTAGAAAGACTGGCTTTATTATCTACAGCTAAAGTTGTTGCAGATAAAATCAAGAAAACTAGGACATTAAAGTTTGGTGGAGGTGGAGCTCTTAAAACAGTACTTTTAAGATTTGTACACACCAAAGAAAATGGCAAGAAGATTAGATTTACAATGATAGGTCAAGGTGGTAATGGGTTTAGTTTAGAGTTTACAACTAAAGAGCTTACTGTGGATGCTGAGATTACAGCAATAGAATATATTAAAAATTTTCTAGCTGAATTTGAAGAAGAACTTACAGATGAAGAGGCAGCAGCATTACCAGCATAGAGGGTACTTACGTACTCTCTTTTTTATTTAAAAAAATAGTTAGGAGTGAAGATAAATGTTAGATTTGGATAAATATTTAAAGCAGAGCGTAGAAGTGAAGATTAAGAATGAGGTTATAGAGATATTACAACCAAGTGCACGTATGACAAAAGAAATAGGAACGTTAGAGAAGGATATGACAGAGGAAAATTATTTAGATATAAAAACTAAAGTAACATACAAGTTACTTAATAATAATGCTTCAGGTAAGAAATTTACTATTGAGGAAGTAGATAATATTCCATTCAAACTACAAGATATTATAACAAAAGAAATAACTAGCATGGTGTATAAGGCAGATAAGGACCCAAACTAAGAATCCCCATACCTGGGGGTGATGTAGGAAAGGCCATAGTAGATAAATATATAAAATCAGAGGACTGGGAAGAGGATTATGTTTTATGTACCAGTGAATTAAGAAGAATTTCTAAATACTGTGGCATGAACTTTAATGAAGTTTTAAATCTCCCATATTCTTTATACCTGCTCTATAGAAAAGAAAGCTGGATAGAGAGTTGGAACAGAACTGAGGAAGGTAGAGAGTTTCTTAAAACACTTTGGAGAATACAGCAAACAAAGGCAGATATTAAGAAAATTAGAGAATTCCAACACAGAAAGGAGGTTAACTAATGTCATTAACAGGTGGAATAAAGTTAGCACCTTTAATGGTTGATATTAAAGCAGATATAAAGGGCTTTAAAAATGATATGTCTAAGGCTTCTACTGCAGGTGTAGCTGAAGCTAAAAAGATAAGTAAAGAGCTCTCCAATGTTACTAAAGTTGGGGAGAGTCTTTCTAAAGCAGGTAGTAATCTTACTAAATTTGTTTCAGTGCCATTAGCAGGATTAGGAATTGCTGCGGGTAAGTTGGCAGTAGACTTTGAAAGTAGCTTTGCTAAAGTATCAACATTATTGGATTCTAATGTTGTAGATTTTGATGATTATAAGGGTGATTTATTAAAATCTAGTAATGATAGTAAGGTAGCAGTAGATGAATTTAGTGATGCAGTATATGAATCTATATCTGCAGGTGTAGACCAAACTAAGGCTATAGAATTTACTACCAATGCTATGAAGCTTGCTAAAGGTGGATTTACTACAGGAGCAAAAGCCGTTGATGTAATGACTACTGCAATTAACGGTTACAAGCTTAAAACAGAAGATGCAACAAGGATAAGCGATTTGTTAATTGTTACACAAAATTTAGGAAAGACAACAGTTGATGAATTAGCCTCTAGCATGGGTACAGTAATTCCAATAGCTAGTGCAGCAAACTATTCTATAGAGGAATTGAGTACAGCATATGCACAAATGACTAAGAATGGTATCGCAACTAGTGAAGCTGGAACATATATAAAAGCAATGCTTAGTGAAATAACTAAAAGTGGAAGTGTTACTGACAAAACCTTAAGGGCATTAACTAATAAAGGCTTTGCAGATTTAAAAAAAGAAGGTAAAAGCACAACTGAAATATTTGGTATGTTAAATGAATATGCAAAGAAAAATAATATAACATTAAAAGATATGTTCGGAAGTGTAGAGGCAGGATCTGCAGCTATGGTTTTAGCTAGTGGTGATGGTAAAGAGTATGATGAAATGTTAAAAGCTATGGAAGTAAGTGCAGGTGCAACTCAAGATGCTTTTAAGAAAATAGATGCAACTCCAGCTGAACGAATGAAGGGTGCTTTAAACAAAGTTAAAAATGCTGGTATAGAATTAGGAATTGCACTAATACCAGCTATTGAAAAAGTTGCAGATGTAATAAGTGGACTAGCTGAAAAGTTTAGTGGATTAACTGAGGAACAACAATCCAATATTCTAAAATGGGGAGCAATAGCTATAGCAGCAGGACCAGCACTAAAAATAGTGGGTGGTGGTATTCAGACTTTTGCGAGCTTGAAAGGTATTATAGGTGGTACAAGTGCTGCTCTTAGTATATTTGGTACTGGTGCAGGTGCAGCCGCAACAGCTACTGCAGGAGTAACTGCTGCAACAGGAACAGCTGCAGGAGCTGCAGGACTTGGAGGCTTAGTAGCAGGACTTGGAGGAGCAGTAGTAGCAGCAGCACCATTTGTTTTAGCAGGTGCAGCAGTAGCAGCTGCTGGATATGGTGTATATAAAGTAATGACCAAAGAAGTAGTACCATCTGTAGATTTATTTGCTGATACTTTGGTAGCTAATGGAACTAAAGTTACTGAATATGGAGAGGTTGTAACTTATGAAAGTGTTAAAATAAGCGAAGCAACTAAAGAGGCAGTTCAATCTTATTTAGATATGGATAATGGGGTAAAAAGTGCGCTTGATGATTTATATATTAACAGTGCAACTATTACTACAGATACATGTAATAACTTGATGACTACCTATAATGAGATGGGTAACACCATTACTGCAGGACTGGAAGCAGATAAGAATGCAGATTTAGGTATTCTGAATAAGTTTTTTGCAAACTCTGCATCATTGAGTGATACAGAAAAACAAAAAATATTAGAAGATACTAATAGCATGTATACTACTAAAGAACAGGTAATAACGGACAAGACCGCAGGAATAAAGCAGATACTTGAAGTGGCATCTTCCGAGAATAGGGAATTAACTCAGGATGAAATGAATACAATAATCGGAATGCAACAGGAAATGAAAACACAAGCTATTAAGACTCTATCAGCTAATGAAGTTGAAGCAAAGGCTATTTTAGAGAGAATGTCCGCAAGTGATAAAAGAATAACTGCAGAGCAAGCAGGAGAGCATATT
>DAMAVY010000349.1:0-3940 GCA_032077725.1 Clostridium sp.
TTAGTTTATTGTTAACAATTGTTTTAGTAGTAGTTATTGTGAAAAGTTTGTTTCGTATCAATTTTCCAGGTATTTTATTCCCTATTGCATTTATTTGTATGATATATGACAAACAATTAGGGATTACAAGTATTACACCTGGGATTTTACTTATAGCGGCAGCACTTGGTAGCATTGGTCTTTCTATGATTTTTCATAAACAAACTAAATGGATTAATACCAAACATAATTGTGATGATTATAAGTTTGAGAAAATTGATGTAGAAGACGAAAGTCATGTTAGATTTAAAAATTCATTTAGTGCTAGTGTAAAATATATAAATACAGATAATTTTGAACAGGCAGATTTTAATTGTTCTTTTGGTGCTATGAAGGTGTATTTTGATAAGGCAACTATGCGCAATGATAATGCAATAGTTAGGATTAATGCTTCTTTTTCAGGAATAGAATTATATGTACCAAAAACTTGGAATGTTAAGGATAAAACTAATGCATCTTTAGGCTCTGTTAGTGAAAAGAATAGGAATGACAAAGTAACAACTAATACTTTAACATTAGTTGGTGATATTTCTTTTGCAGGAGTAGAAATAATTTATATCTAATTAAAAATTAAGAAGAGGTAAAAATCTGATTTTAGAACAGCTATAGAAGGAATAATAATTCTATGGAATGACAGAAATTAATATATTTTTTGTATACAAAAATAGTCAACGGGTATATTATTATAGTAATAGAACTTGTAAAGCCTATGTTTCACTATGAAATATGCTCAAATTTATGAGACGTTGTAAGAAAAAGAATCCATCAAGCCTCTTTATAATGCTCAAATAGATGGGACGAAAGTTGTATCCCACTAAGGTAATTCTTAGTGGGATTTGTTTTAGGAGGACATATGGGAAACGTAAAGCAAGCTAAAACATTTAAAGAACAAATTAAAATATTAAAATCTAGAGGCATGGTTATCGATAATAACGAAGAAGCAGAACTAATATTAAGTAATGTTAACTATTATAGATTTACTGAATATTTATCGCAATTTAAAATTAATGATGAGAAATATAAAAAGGGAATAACTTTTAGTCAGATATATAATATATACATATTTGATAAGGATCTTAGAATATTGCTTTTTGATATACTAGGAAGCCTTGAATTATCTTTTAGGACATATATATCCTACACCTTGGCTATGAAATATAAAACATTAGGATATTTAAATAGTAAAAACTTTATTAACAAGAGGTACCATAATGATTTTTTAGAAAGACTTGAAAAGAAGAAAGAAAAAAATCTAAATAAATTATTTACAAAACATTATACTGACAGTTATGACGGCAAGTTACCTATATGGGTTGCAGTGGAAATAATTCCCTTTGGATTATTATCACAACTATATTCTAATATGTTACCTACGGACAAATCCTATATTAAGAATAATTTCTGTGATATAAATGTTAATGTGGCAAATACGTGGTTACAATCACTTACACATCTAAGAAATCAGTGTGCACATTATGGCAGAATATATAATTCTCCATTACCAATTATTAAAATTAAAGAAGAATATAAAATGTATAATTTAGACACTAAAAGCGTATTTGCTTATATAATAGCAATTAAGCATCTAACAGTTGATAATAAGGTTTGGGATAAATTTTATAATAGTTTAGTCACTTTGATAAAAAACAATGAAGACGTTATTGATTTAAAGCTTATAGGTTTTCCTTACAATTGGAATGAAATATTATATCAGTGAAGAATGATATAAATTATTTATTCTTAGACTTAAAAAGGAAATTAATAAATATTCATAGATTTAAAGAAGAGTTTAATAAATATGTAGTTACTAAAATTATAGGGAATGGGGAGTGAAGGATATGTATATTACAAATTATACTTCTGATAATTTTAAAGAAAAGAAAATTGATACTGTGATTATTCCTATAGGTTCTTTGGAAGCTCATGGACATCATTTACCATTAGGAACAGATATTTTTTCACCTAGATTATTTTGCGAAATCATAGATGAAAAAATAGGTGACACTCTTTGGATTGCTCCAGAAATTCCTTATGGTAATAGTTATGACTTATCTATTTATCCAGGAACCGTTACCATGCCTTCAAATGTCATGGCAGAATATATTTTTCATGTGGGCAAAAGTTTTTATAATAATGGTATTAAAAATATTATATTTTTAAACGGCCATGGGGGTAACATAACTGCCTTAAATCTAGCAGCAGAGAAATTAGTAGAGATAGGAGCAGTGGTAGCTACTTTAAATTGGTGGATGGATTTTTCTAAGGAAATATTAACGATAACACAGGGACAAGGTCATGGTGGAGAAGATGAAACATCGGCTATCCTGTGGTATGACGAAACTTTAGTCCAAATGGAAAAAGCAACAAAGAATAATAAGCATCAGCTTTATCCAGTAAGATTCCAAGATAGAGGAAAAACAATTTTTGAAAATGCCATAACTGGTGATAGTACCTTGGCTTCTAAAGAAAAAGGAGAAAAGATATTTGAAGTAGTAAGTGAGAAGATCATAGAAAGAGTACAGCTAATACAAAATAAAAAATATTATATAGTTAAATAGACAAAAGGGCTTAGAAATCAGCAATTAACTGATTATTAAGCCCTTTCCCTATTTAAAGAAAACTACTACCTAAAAATACGTAAAAATTAATCATTCTTCATTTAAATAATCTTCTTTTGTTAATCCAAAGAGAATTTCATTATGGTACCTTCCGTTTGTATAAATATTTTGCCTACATATCCCCTCTTGCTCACAGCCAAGTTTTTTATGCATAGAAATAGAACCTAAATTCCCCTCTAAAATACTTGCACAATATTTATTTAGTCTTCTTTCCATAAAAGCATATTTAAGAACTATCTTCATAGCAGAAGTTCCATAACCTTTACATCTATAATCTTTATCAATCAATGTAGCAATTTCAAAGGTTCCATTTTTTTCGTCAATACTATTTAAATTTATTCTACCAACATGAACTCCATCCAAAGTCTCTATAGCAAAATAAGTTCTATTAGTAGCTGAGAAATCTTTTATTTTTTCTGAAAACTCTTGTGATGATGAAACTGTCGGTGGTAAAGCAAGTTCACAGTCGGCAAACCTTAAAGTTTCACTATCGAAGTTATTATAATAATCCCACTCCCAATCATTTGCACTCCAAGCCCTTAGCCTAACTAAATCATCTTGCCAGTAATAATTATCATACAATATTGCTTTCATAATAGAACTCCTTTTTAACTTGTAATAATTCACAAATATGTACTGAATTATAGAATGTTTATATGTTAATTATAACATTAATTTGGAAATATGGTACAATAAATCAAATGATTAATTAACATACACATAAATAGTAATCTATCGTTGAGATTAAATGAATATTTATATTACAGCTTATATAAATAGATATTTGTAGAACTTAATAAACTAATTTTTAGGACATAACTTTAAAATATTAATACCGTAAGAAATGCTTAAAGACTTCTTTATTAAAACGTAAGATTCATCATTTATAATTAATTATATAAACGAGAAAAATTTTAAAACTAATATTGAGAAGATTATAAAAATGGGAGGATTTATGAGGAACATAACTAAAATAACCAAAATAACTAAGATACTATTTATTATTTATTTAATTGCTCTTTTTGAAATTATTATATTTAAACTGGATATTCCATTTAGTAATATGGGATATATTAGAAGTATAAACTTAATTCCATATTGTGAATCATTAATTGTAAATGGAAAAATTGATTTGTCAGAAATTTTTATGAATATGGTAATTTTTATACCTTTAGGCATATATATAGAAATGATATTTTCTAAATGGTCTACCATCAAAAAAATATCAATTATTTTTGTTGTAAGTTTAATATGTGAAATATCACAATTTATTATGGCTATAG
>DAMAVY010000350.1:0-476 GCA_032077725.1 Clostridium sp.
CCCGCCAACTATAAATGCTTTTTTAACTCCTAATGAAGAAATCAAATTTTTCAAATTACTTTGAGTACTTAAACTAGTATCTGTTGCTAGTAAAATCGGTGCATTGTATTTCGCTGCAAGTGGTGCAGCGCATAGAGCATCTGGATAATTACTTCCTTCTGCTATTATTACAGTGTCAGCTGATGACCAACCTTTTTTAGCTAATGAGTAAGAAGTATCATATCTTAAAGCTCCATAAATTCTCTCTCCAGGTATTGAAGCTAAACTAATATTTGATTTTAAATAATTATATACACCATCTGAAATACCCTTAGCTATTTTTTCTTGATAAGTACTAGATGCAATTTTTGTTGCCTCATTTTGATTACTAAGGAATCCACACTCGGCTAAAATTGATGGCATAGTTGTCTCTCTAACAACGTGGTAATCTGCCGTCTTTACTCCTCGATTATAAGCTCCTGTTGAATTTATTAATA
>DAMAVY010000350.1:486-3930 GCA_032077725.1 Clostridium sp.
TGTGTAGAATCCGCTAATGGCTTTGAAATCGTTCTTCCTGGGAAATAGTAAGTTTCAATTCCATAGGCGTTGCTGCTAGTTGATGAGTTATTGTGAATAGATACAAAAGCATCTGCTCCTGAATTATTTGCCATAGAGCTAATTTCTCTAAGTTCATTAAACACATCAGTGGTTCTTCTCATTATAACATCAACACCTTGATCCTCTAGATTCCTTTGAACCTTAAGTGCTATAGCTAGATTATAATCTGATTCACTAAGATTCCCACCAAGAACACTTGGAGCCCCTCCATCACTTCCGCCATGACCTGGATCTATAAATACTCTATAACTTCCGTTTTGTGTAGCTATAGTACTTTGTAAGCTTCTAGCTCTCATTGGACTAATGTTCTTTGCCAATGTCGATTCTACTGCAACTTCATAGACGTATGTTACCAGTTCATTTTTTAAAATTATAAAGGTTTCTCCTTCTGCTACTGCTACAAACTCCCCATTCTCATTGATTGCTACTACACTTTCATCTCTAGTAGCTGGAGTGAAATTGATAGAAGCATCTTCTTCTATTAAGAGATTGGCATAAGGAATTGTTTCTCCGACTTCCATGAATAACCCATCTTTTACTTGTACGTTTTGATTTTTATATTCATCTAATAAAGTAATTAACTCATTTTCCATTTTGCTTTTAGTAACTTCTTCAGCTGAAACTACTTGTCCAATTGGTGCTACAAAAGTAAACGTAAAAATTACGATAATTGCATATAAAAACCTTCTAATTTTATTGCTATTTTTCTTCAATCTTCTTTCCTCCTATTTTCATAAACATACATTTTTTGTTTGTGAGATATAAACACTACTTTAATACTTCTACATAAAATTCTTATTTCCTCTTAAAAAACAAAAAGATTATTTATATCTCTCACTTTTATGTAAAATAATGTAGTATAATCAGTTTTCTACACCTATACAACTTGGTTCTAATTCTAATATATAAACTTTAGAATTCATTTTAATATTATTAACACTCATTCACCATAAACAAAAAAATCTATTGCTTATAATAATATAAGTAATAGATTTTTGACTTGTTAAATAATAAAATCCTTAGGATCATGTTCCTTTGCTTTAGGACCATTGTACTCTACTTTAGGTCCATTAAATACTGCTTTTGCACTTTCTACCTGGGGATTATGATTTATATTTTTCTTTTTAAAACTTCCATCTTCTTTTTTATTGTTTTGAGTTCTTTTCATATTTGTCATCTTTATCACTCCTTGTAATTTTAGAATAACCATAATTCTATAGTTTATACCTATTGAAAGTCATCTACCCTTATTCAAGGAATCTTAATTCTACTGTTCTATCAGCTATGAAGAATAATTTATTATAAAGAAATAGCTATACACAGATAGTTATTCAACTAGCAAATTAAAATATTTTTTGTAAGTCTTTTTTTTGTAACCATTTTTAATTTCTTTAATATATTATAAGTAGAGATTAATTTTTAGGAGTTAAATATGGATTTTTACGGAAGCCAAACAGAAAAAAACTTAAAGAAGACTTTTACCGGAGAAAGCAAAGCAAATACAAAGTATACTTTATACGCAGAAAAAGCAAGACAACAAGGTTATCACTTTATAGCACAAGTTTTTGATGAAACTGCATATAATGAACTTGCTCATGCAAGGAGAGTTTTTAGAGATTTTTTATGTGATGTTAACTCAACAGAAGAAAACTTAATGAATGCCTTTATGGGTGAAACTGCTGAAGCGACGAAAATTTATAAAGAATTCGAGGAAGATGCAAGAAAGGAAGGGTTCGATGAAGTTGCAGACTTCTTTAAAGAAGTTGCCGAAGTAGAAGCTGGTCATGATATAAGATTTCGTTCCCTATACAACAGATTACTTAGTGATACATTATATAAAGGAGATTCCGATTCTTTATGGCAATGTACTAATTGTGGATATATTCATGAAGGATCAACTGCACCTAAAGTATGTCCTCTATGCAAATATCCTCAAGGATATTTTCAACCTTATTGTAATCCTCTATAATAGAAATAGCGCAAACACCGTCCCCCCGGATATTTGCGCTATTTCATTTTTATTATAATTCTTTACCTCATGATCAAAGTAAAAGCTTTTTTATAAGAAAAGACATTGTGAATACTTATAACATTCAATAACTTTCATCAATTCTTTTGCTATTTATTAATTCCTGTAGATATATATTAATTATTATCCTCTTGATAAAGTATGTTGCTGTCATTATCTACTATCCGCTCAAAATGCAAATCTGAATTTTTAACTACTTCAATTAATTCTTTAGTTCCCTTAGAACTATTTCCTTTTATAGACATAAGCACAATTACTGTTGGTATTTGTACAAATACAATTGCTGCTAAAATTCCTAAAACCCAAGAGGTTCCAATATCTCTAAGCCTTTTACAGCTAAGTATAAACAACATAATATTTAGGAAAACTATTAAAGTAACCTGAAATGATAATAAACACGCCATAAGAACATAAAAGTTAGTTTTATCATACTTTACTGTAATAAATGTTCCCAGTAACTCTAATATTGTAAATCCTACAATTAAAATGGAAACGTAGATTATATACATTTTTCTACTAATTGGTTTATTATATAAAAATAAATCATCCCTCATTCAATCACCTTCTTTAACATTATTTTACATTAATTTATTATAAGTCTATACCAAATTGAATAATTTTATAACTAAAATCAGAAATCCTATAGAAATTTTTTAATAAAACTTCTATAGGATTAATTTCAATTATAGTATTTTGTTTTTAAAGTAGTGTGAATTATTCATAATTCTAAACTAATAAAATATTGAAAACATAAATAGGCTTATTGATAAGTTATAAATTGAATTTAAATCTTACTTTTATTATATTCATTATTCTCCTTTAACATATAAATCTATATAATTGTTATATGTAACTACAACTTTTTCAATATAAACCACAGTTTCTTTAAATGGTATAGTATGAATAATTTCACCATTATCGGAATATCTAGAATCATTTAGCCATGTAAATACATTTCCCATTCCCCCATTATAAGCAGCTAAGGTTTCATTTCTATATTTAAACTTATTTTCTAAGTAACTTAAATACCAGCAACCCATGTTTATATTTAGCTCATCATCCTTTAACATTTCTATAGTAAAATTATCAATGCCTAGCTTTGTTGCTATCCATTCTCCAGTACTAGGCATAATTTGCATTAATCCGACAGCTCCCATTGAAGATGTACTATCTTTATCAAATCCACTTTCCGTCTTAATAATTGCTGCTACCAAATACGGATCTAAACCATAGCTTTCACTGTACTTAATAATTTCATCATTATAAGGTACTGGTAAATATTTTGAATCAATTTTTGCATCCATCTTCTCTTTTTTATTCATGGTTACTTCATT
>DAMAVY010000351.1:0-3913 GCA_032077725.1 Clostridium sp.
TGTTTATAATGTAAAAAATAAATAAAAGTTCGCAGTTATTTTAGTAAGAAGAAAGTGCACTTCCTGCTACGCCTAATATAATGCAGATTACATATATTAAGACAAATGCAACAACCCCACCGATGGCCCATTTGCAAACTGCACTTGAGCTCTTTGGTTTTGTATCCTTCCAAACCAAATAAAGTACTAGTCCAACTATTGGAAAGCAACAACTTGCAATGTTTGCAAGGGTGTTTGGATCATCGTTAACAATTGGTTGCCCATTGTTATATGTATTTTGAGTATTTCCCATTGATTGTTGATTTGTAGTATTGCCACATTCAGGACAGAAGATGACATCATCAGGAATTGATTTCCCACATTTAGAACAAAACATGTATAGTCCCCCTTAAAATTAAAATATTGTATAAATTGCATACCAACCGATTGTATCATTTATTGTATAAATTGTAAACAATCTCTGAAAAAAACTTGTCCTAGTAAGGGTGCAAGCTCAAAGCAAGCCTCGCCTAAGGTCCCATCTTAGGATTGTGTACAAATTGTAAATAAAGGATAAATAAAGCATAAATAACATAAAACAGTTGAAAGGCTGTTTCTTATTTTAAACCTATTTTAAACAAGTACAATATACATATAGGTCCAATGAATAATTGGAAATTAGTTATGGGTATATTAATATAAGGTTTATCTTTCAAAAGTAATTTTTCAAATTTACAAAAAGTATTGATAAAATGGGGAGGCTGATTTAAAAAAGTGGCGAAAGATGGTAGTAAGAAATTAAAATTATATGGATTTAATAATCTAACAAAATCACTATCCTTTAACATGTATGACATATGCTACACAAAGACATCAGAAGAAAGGCAGGCATATATAGAATATATAGATGAACAGTATAATGCGGACAGACTTACAAGCATTCTTACTAGCGTTACTGACATTATAGGAGCCAACATTCTAAATATTGCAAAACAAGATTATGAGCCACAAGGGGCTAGTGTTACAATTTTAGTATGTGAAGAGCCTATGGAAGAGGTGGTAGAATCTATTAAAAATAATGAACCAGGACCGCTTCCTGAAACGATATTGGCACATTTAGATAAGAGTCATATTACTGTACATACTTATCCAGAGTATCACCCCGATGAAGGGATTTGTACTTTTAGAGCAGATATAGATGTATCCACCTGTGGAATGATTTCCCCTCTTAAGGCACTTAACTATTTAGTTCATTCCTTCGATGCAGATATTATGATAATGGACTATAAGATTAGAGGATTTACACGAGATATAACAGGACGTAAATTATTTATAGATCATAAAATTAATTCTATACAAAATTATATTCCAAGGCATGTAAGAGAAAAATATAATATGATAGATGTTAATGTATACCAAGATAATATTTTTCATACTAAATGCAAATTAAAAGAATTCGACTTGAACAATTATTTATTTGGATATACTAAAGAGGAGCTTAGTTTAAAGGAAATAGATCACATTACTAAAAAAGTAAAAAAAGAGATGGATGAAATATTCTATGGTACTAATACAGTATTTTAATAATATTTAAAATACATAGATATAATTAAAAGTTATTACGCGAGATAATTAAAAATAGATGTAAGTAAAAGTTATTACACTAAATTTGCTATCTTACTAAAGATATTTAAAGGAGGAAATAAATGTTAGATTTATGGTATTCAGAAAAACTTGCAGAAGGTGCAAAATTTTCAATAAAGGTAGATGAACATATATATAGTGAGGAAACACCTTTTCAAAAAATAGATTTTTTTAATACTACTACCTTTGGAAAGTTTTTTACCCTGGACGGATTAATAATGATTACAGAGAAGGATGAATTTATATATCATGAAATGATTACCCACGTACCAATGGCGGTAAACCCAAATATAAAGAGAGTTCTTATAATTGGTGGCGGTGATGGTGGTTCCGCAAGAGAAATATTAAGATATTCTTCCATTGAAAAAGTTGATATGGTTGAAATTGACGAAAGAGTTGTGAGACTATGCCAAAAATATTTACCTATTACAGCCTGTAAGCTTGATAATGATGAAAGACTTAACATGTATTTTGAAGATGGTCTTGAGTTCGTTAAAAATTCAGAGAGTGGAACTTATGATCTTATTTTAGTTGATTCAACAGATCCAATAGGCCCTGGTGAAGGATTATTCACTAATGAGTTTTATAAAAGCTGTAATAGAGCTCTTAGTGAAGAAGGAATTCTTATAAATCAACATGAGAGCCCATACTATGATAATTATTGCCATGAAATGAAGAGAGCTCATAGCAAGATAAAAGACAATTTCCCTATTTCAATGGTATATCAATTCCATATGCCTACTTATGCATCAGGACATTGGCTTTTTGGATTTGCGTCTAAAAAGTATAATCCTATAAGTGATCTTAAAGCTGATGTATGGAACAGTCTTAATATTAAAACTAGATACTATAATACCGAGCCTCATGTAGGAGCATTTATGCTACCTAACTATGTAAAAGAAGAGTTAAATAAGGCATATTTCCAGCAGGGATCTGCCCCTTACTTACACCCGAATATAAAAGATTAAAAAGTTACATATAGAAAATATATTTCCAGTAATATATTTTACTCCATTGGATAAACTAACTTTGTACTTGAGATATAAGTATAAAAAAATATAAAAGGAGAAATAAATCATGAATAATAACTTACAAGATGTAAAACAAGAAAATGCAAAATCTAGATCACAAGCTGGTAATCCTAGTTCTTCAAATTCTAATATGACTAGCTCAACTATGACTAGTTCAACTGACAGTAGTGTTTTAAATGAAGTAAAGAAGCAAAATGCAAAATCAAGATCAGAAGATGGAAAATTAGGTACTATGGCTAATTTAAAAAATATGGAATAGTTCACCTAGCAAGCTCGAGGAAAGCCTCTCCCAAGGCCCTCTGCAGATTGTGGATGAATTTTGAACAAAGTATAAAAAACAGCTGAAAAGCTGTTTTTTATATTGTAGTTAAATAATAATTTAATAGTTAAAATAGGTGTGATTTTTACAATAAGGTTTTGTGTATTTGTCTTAAGAGTATCAAGTTTCAATCAGTTAAAAAGATGATTAAAGATTGATTGTAAAACTTTACATATGGTAAAATAGAACTATTGGACATAGATAATAATAAGATGGGTTATACAAGGGGGAAGATAGTTATGAATAAGTTAAAGTTTAATAATTTTATAAAAAAATTATTAGTAATGGTGTTAGTAATTTTGATAATTAATGAACCATTAATTGCATATGCAAGACCAGGTGGAGGCGATGGTGGAAGCACAAGCTCAGTTGATAGTTCATCGAAAAGTCGTTATGAAGAAAATGATTATTCAATGTTAAATATAAAAATTATTGGAGTAGTTAGTTGTCTTGTTTTAGCAAGAACTGTCATTGTGAAAGTAAAACTAAGTAAAAAGAAAACTAAGAGTATCGCAACTATAAAGGAGTTATCTAAAAGTGATGATAATTGGGATTATAATAATATAAAGAAAGATATAGAAGAGACATTTTATAAGATAGGGATTGCATGGATGGAGAGAAATCAGGATTTAGCTAAAGAATATATTAGTGATAAATTGTATGATAAACATAAAGCACAAACTGAATTGATGAGGTCAAGAAGAGAAAAAAATATTCTGAAAGATATGACTTTATTAAAAGCAAAACCTATAGGGTTAAAAGATTACGAGGGAATTAATAAGGACACTTTATGGGTTCATATAAAAGCAAAATCAATAGATTATACAATAAGTGAAATAACTAATAAAATAATAGAAGGACAAGATCGTAGTAGTGTTAGTTATAAGGAATATTGGAAATTTATAAGAAAAGAAGATAGATGGGTATTAGATGAGATAAG
>DAMAVY010000352.1:0-3912 GCA_032077725.1 Clostridium sp.
CACCTATTTGTGTTTACTCAAATAATTTTATTTTCATGCATTAATAATGATTCCACTAGAGTATTTAATGAAAACTCCACCCCATTCATAGCTGCATTTTCTGCAAAAGCATATGTCATCCTGTAAGGAGATAATATTCCTGTTGTACCAAAATGAACTGCACCAGCAATATTATCAGTTACATTAGGCTCAAATTTTCTTACTTCTGCTTTATTTAAAATAACTACATCTTTTACCCCTGTCTTACGTGCCCTACTCATTAAGTAAGGTTTAGCGAGGACAATATAGCTTTTATCAAAAAGTACTGTAGAACCACATCTAGTAAATGGTACTCCTAACTCCTTGGTAATTTTCGAATAAAGTTCATTTCCTCTAACATTAAATTTAGATTTTTTACTTCCTATTGGAGCTTCTATACCTGGGTGTATCATCCCATCATTTCTTGATGATGTATGCATTGCTAAGTCATCTTCTTTTTCAAGCAATAAAATAGAAATATTCCACTTTGCAAGTTCTCTAGCAATAGCACTCCCTATAACTCCTCCTCCAATAATAAGCACATCCACCTTTTTATCTTCTAGTGATGCTTCCCTTATAAGTGGTGCTTTAATCAAAGGTACATTGAAACCTTTAACCGTTATTTTATTTACAACTCCCTTGTATCCTCTTTTAGCAGCAATCTTACCTGCATTAATAACCTTATCCCAACTCTCAACCTCACCTTCTAAAACGATTGAAGAGTTCCATTCTTTGCAGTAAATCTCTTTATTCACCTCTTTCTGTATTAGCTTTTGAATCTTTTCATATTCTTTTACCATTACACATACCTTCCTTCGAATGTTCGGACATCTTGACCTTTGAGAATATTATATTACTTACTAATAATTCTATTATGCAGAAATAACATTAATACTTATTTTTAATAATTTACTATGGGTATATAATACAAACTTTCTGGAACTATAAAATTCAGATAATAAAAGGGTATTTTATTATTTTCTTCATACATCCATCTTTCCATAACTAACACTCTTGTAGTTCCATCTATCTTTAATAGCTTTTTCTCCTCTATATTCGGCTCTCTAATAGTTATTGTCTGGTCTACTTTTGATATCTCTAGCTTTAAATCATTTAAAATTGTACTTGCCAAGGATTCTTCAAAATCAAACTTGGACTTACTATTGTAAAACCGCTCTGAAAAATATGAATTTTCAATGGCTACTGGAATCTCTTCTACAGCTCTTACTCTTTTTACATAAAGGCACTTATCTGCAGTTTTACATTTCATCTTATCTTTTAACTCATCATCTGGAACAATGAATTTCTCCTCTAAGATTATATTATTTACCTTTATCCCCTTAGTTCTTAAAGTAAATGTTAAACTAATAAGTGGCTCAAATCCCAAGGACGGCTTATCTCTTAAAACAAAGGTACCAATCCCCTGCTTTTTATAAAGATATCCTTGATTAACCAATAAATCTATAGCTTGTCTTATAGTTGCTCTACCTACTTTATATTTTTCCATCAACTCCTTTTCAGTTGGAATTTGAGAATTAATTTCCCATCTACCATATGTAATTGCCTTGGTTATTTCTTCCTTGACTTGTATATATAATGGTGTTTTGTTATATCTATCAATCATCATCAATTCCTCCAGCTTTTTGTACTTACCTTATGTATTGCCACTGTAACACTCCCACGCTATTCTTAATTGTCTATTTTAGGTATTATTATATACTTATGTAAAAATTTATCAATACAATTTATCAACCATATTTCATCATAATTTTGCTTTTTATTTATCAAATTCTCATAAGTAAACTTGATTTGTCATATTTCAACATAATTCACTCAAATACAAATCCCATACAATTTTAAAAAGCCATCAAAGATTATTGCTATTAATAATCTTTGATGGCTTATAATTATTTTGCTACATACTCAACCTGTATTTTTACTTATACTATAACAATAAAGCTATTTTTTCAAAGCTAATCCTTGTGATGCCAACATCTCGACCAATGATCTTTAGAAATCTCAATTAACTCTGGCAATTCATTTCTGCATTTTTCTGAAGCCTCATCACAGCGGTCCGAAAATCTACATCCCTTTGGCAAATTTGATAAATATGGAACATATCCTTTAATTGTATCCAGTCTCTTTTTTTTGTCATCTATTCTTGGAATACACTCCATGAGCTTTTTGGTATATGGATTTATAGGATTTTTAAACAATTCTTCATTGAATGCGATCTCCATAACTTTCCCGCAATACATGACCACAACTTTGTCAGCCATTTCTGCTACTACTCCCAAGTCATGGGTATTTAGTATTATAGACATATTGTATTCATTCTTAAGGCTACGTAGTAGATCCAAAATTTCCGCCTGAATTGTTACATCCAAAGCTGTGGTAGGTTCGTCCGCTATTAGTATTTTAGGCCTACAAGCTATTGCCATGGCTATCATAATTCTTTGTCTCATTCCTCCACTAAACTGATCTGGAAGTTGATTATATCTTTCTTCCCCATCTGTAATACCAACCGCCTTCATTAGCTCTATCACAATTTTCTTTGAATCTTTTTTATTTACTTTTTTATGGATGATTAGAGCTTCTGCAATCTGTTCCCCAACCTTATTCATGGGATTTAATGTTGACAATACGTCCTGATATATCATAGCTCTTTCCTTTCCACGTATTTGTCGCATTTCTTTTTCTCTCTTTTTAAGCAAATCTTCACCTTTATAGTATATTTCTCCTCCAATTACTTTGCCCGGAAAATCAATTAATCCCATGATTGAGAGAGCTGTTACACTCTTACCACTTCCAGACTCTCCAATAATTGCTATTGTTTTCCCTTCATCCAAGGCAAAGCTTACATCATCTACCGCAGGATATTTCTTTCCATCTAAATAAAAATATGTCTTTAAATTTACAACTTCAAGTAATGGCATACTATCCCTCCTTAACGAGATTTTGTTTTAGGTAATATGATGCTTTTTAAGGAATTTATAAGCATAAAAATGAAATAATAAAAAACAGCTAGTGCTACAATAAAGCATGTAAATGCAATTCCTGATTCATATGCTGGAAGCAAATCAGATATATAAAAATATATAAGATAGTATCCCATTCCTTGATAATAAAAGAGACTTTCTACGATAATAAGACTTGAAAACATAATGCCTATTACTGTTGGAAATCCTGATAAAACTCCATATAATATGTTTTTCATTATATGGTTTTTAATAATCTGAAACCTGGAACAGCCTTTTCCCCTTGCTGCAAGTATATATGGCTTTGTAATGTTTTCTTCTATTACAGTTGCTGTTATCCTCGAAATATAAGCTGCAGGAAGTATTGATATTGAAATTATCGGATAAATTGCATGAGAAAAACTTCCATCTCCAATGGTGGGTAATGGTCCTAAACCAAAAAACGAAATATTATTTTTATATAAATATATAGCACCTAGCTGTACAAGTGTTATTGTTAAAATATCAGGGACTGAAAGAGGTATCAGGGATTGAAGTAGCTTTATCGTTCCATTGCTATCTTTTTTTCTACTATCTATAATTCCCTTTGGAATTCCAATGACTACTGCTAGTAGCGATCCAAAAAACAATATAGCCGAGGTTTTCATTGCAGTTTTACCTAATAACTGTCCTGTAGTTTCCCCTTGTATCATAACGTTAAAAGCTTCACCACTACAAAAGGTTTTAAAATTGTTCTTTATGTTTTCAAAAACTAAATTCATTTCCATATTAGGTTTATATTTGCCTTTAGTTTTAACAAAATCAAAGTCCACAGGTATTCCTGCTACAGCTATAATAAGAAATAATATTATTAGGAGTATTAATAGGTTCACAAAAATTTTTTTAGCTATTGCCTTTACTATGTCAGCTGTCATTT
>DAMAVY010000353.1:0-3910 GCA_032077725.1 Clostridium sp.
AAATCATGAAAAGGGGAACTTATACGGAAACTTAGTTTTCTTTTTAACTTTCATATTAAGTATAGTATATGATGTTGTAGAGAATGGAAGAGTAATTAGGATATTGACACCATTTAAATATTTCTTGCCTACAGATATTGTTGATGGAAAGTTTGAAATACTACCTCTTATTGCATCGACAGTTATAATTGTAGTTGTATATATAATTTCACTTGGAATTTTTGAAAAAAAAGAATTGAATAATTAAGAATGGCAGCCATATAACTTATAACTTAAATAAATTTGGTAAGCTATACACAAAATAATCGTTGAATATGTAGTATTAAAATATTATTATGGACACAAGTTAAGATCAAAAAAAGACATATTAGTAAGAGTAAGCTTGCTGTAATTGAACAAAAAGTACAAATTCAAATTAACGTTACATTAGAGAATTTAAAGGGGTGCATCTTGACTCAGAACTAATACTTCTGCATAATAGTATTAATTAAAATAGTTTTTATGGTGATGTAATTAATTAAATTTAGTATGTCTGAGTTAAAAAATGGAAACAAATGTAATTAGGTGATATACTATAGATGATAAAAGTGAGAGTGACAATAGCAAAATAGCCAAAATATCAGGAGGTACAATATGAATTATAAAAGAATCCTAGATAAAAAGAATAGATTTCAAGCAGGAAAAAATAAGATTGATGAAGTAACATTAACTTCTTATAATAAGGACTTTGAGCTAACTTTTACTCATAACTCTACTGCAATTGAGGGCAATACTTTAACCCTTATGGAAACAAAGGTGTTATTAGAAGATGGAATCTCAATTGGGGGAAAAGAGCTTAGAGAAATTTATGAAGTTGTTAATCATAAAAAGGCTTATGGGTATGTGAAAAAGTGTATTGAGGAAATGAAGCCACTAGATGAAACTATTGTGAAAGATATTCATGAAATATTAACTGCAGGTATAATTCAAGGTGGAATTTATAGAAATCAAGAGGTTAGAATTAGCGGAGCAGGACACGTTCCTCCAGTGGGTAATGATATGTATTTTCAAATTAAGAATTTCTTTGCAGATCTTCAATATAAACAAGATATGAATCCAATTGAGCTGGCAGCATGGACCCATGCAGAATTTGTAAGAATACATCCTTTTATTGATGGTAATGGAAGAACATCACGACTTATAATGAATTATCAGCTAATGATACATGGATTTTTACCAGTTTCAATTGCAAAGGAAGATCGCCTTAATTACTATAATGCACTTGAGGAGTATGCAGTAAATGGAAATTTAGATGGATTTATAGATTTAATTGCAGATTTAGAAGAAAAACAACTTGATACTTATATTAAATTAATAAGAGAGTAAGTGCTTAGCAGAGGATTTGATTGAAAATGAAAAAGAGTTTTTAGGTTAAATTAATAGCCTTTTCATGTTGGGATATATTTTTATGCAAAATAAACAAATGAAAATATTCTATGGTGGTTAAGTACATTTAGCTTAACCACCATCTTTTATATTAAAACATTTCTAATACTCCATTTCAAATATATTTACCTTCTACCAGTGAAGAAATCGTCATAGGTTGATGCGATTTTTTCCCAGGTTATTCTATTCACAACACCAGTTATCCTTAAGGCAAATACCTTTTGAAGACTCTTAACATTCTGTTCCGTTGCTAAGTCAAATATATTGTCTATAGGTAGGATTCTTATGTTATATCCGTTTTTAGCCAAAACATTCATATATTCCTTTAGAACAGCAACATATCCATTGTTATCTCCAAGTTTTAGTTCAAATGGGAATGGGAAAAGAATGTTTGAGGTATTTATATCCCTGCCAGAGTCTAATGCCAAATACACAAATACAATATTCCTCCAAGTATTAATATCTACCTCACCATTTTGAACTAATCCAAAGGTTCTTTGAAATCTTAGTACTGCATTTTGTGTTCTTCCATCAAAATCTCGATCAACATTAACTTCTGGTATCTCTTTATAGAATGTAGATATCTTTTTAAGCATTGTTTTAAGTCTTCTAACGTCTTTATTACTAAAAGTTTTCTTTAAAACATACCCTGGATATTTAGTTAAATCCTCCACTGAATAAAGCTCTTCTAAATCTAGATAGGCACAGTATATAATATTCCATAGCCTTCTATCAACTGATTTTAAAGTAGGCAAATTAAATGTCTTTTGAAATTCCATTAAGGTTTCCAGAGTTTCATAATCAAAGATACCAGTTATAACATTTTTCTTTAACCCATAAGCCTCTGCAAGGGTACTTAAATATACTTGTACCTCCCTTACTTTTCCCCCTTTAGAACCATATTTTAATCCTCCTAATGGATACTCTCCATCAAAACTTGTATCTAGCGCTCCTATAATTATATTTTCTACTACTTCTTGATCTAATTCAGCTAATCTTTTTATTGCAGTATAAATTGCTGATAATTTATACCAGGTTGCTCTTCCCACTATTCCATCTTGGACTAAATTAAATACTCTTTGAAATACTTTAACAGAGGCTTCGGTGTTAGGTCCAAAGATTCCATCTACAGGAACTAACTTAGGAATGGCAGGATAATTTTGTGATATTCTATTTAACTGTTGTTGAATTATAGTTACATTGGAATTTCTATCGTTTATCCTTATTGCTGATCCAGGATAAGACTCTACTAACCCAGCAATTATTGGAGTTCTTTTTAATATTTTATCATTACCATAATAATACTGTAATATTTCCAAAGCATTTATACCTGCATTTGCCAAGTCTACAGTTCCCCACTGAGATAATCCATTACACCTTGCTGTTGTACCATTGCAGTATTGTGTAAAATATGGTGCATTGCTATTAACTATAGAAAAATATTCATTAAAAATAGAATCTACAATTTCGCTTACATTTTCAAATACATTACCTCCATATATAAAGTATTGATCATAGGCTGTAGAATTTGTTATTTGAAATGAGTATCCTCTACTTACATACCATTCTGTATAAACTCTGTTAAGGGCAAAGGTTATTTGGGCATAAATGTTGGCTCTTAAGGATTGTTCAGGCCATGTTGGGTAAATCTCATGGGAAGCAACATTTTTAATATAATCTACGAACCTGACAGTGACATTTTGCGCCCATGCACTAGGAGCTCCAAGGTGTACTGTAATATACTCTGGTATATATACTTCTCTTAATACAAAAGGTTGAGATAATACACCGGTTTTCTGATCTCTTTGAACATCCAATAATAATTGATGAGGAGGTATGACAATCCTATCTTCCGTTATATTATAAAAAGCAGCTGCACCAATATTAACCCTCTCTGTTAATGACACATTTTGAATAGAAGTAGTATCATCAAAAATACTAACTCCTTCTATTTGAACATTATTATATCCCTCTGCGTTTATTAGCACATCATATCTAGCATAAGGAATATATGTTTTATTCATTGGTTCTAATGACAAGTTTTTATCGGGAGCATCTAACTCAATAACCTCACTCCGGCCACTTTCATCTACACCACTGTTTGTCTCGAAAATAATCTCTTTTGTTTCATAATCTCTAATTTTTATCTTTGCACTTGTCACAGGTAATGCTTCTTGTTCCTTTGAAAGTTGAATTAATATATATCCTTTTCCCATTTCACACCACTAAATATTAATCTATTATATTATATTAATGTATATTTGTTTTGATAATGTAAAACTAAGGAGTTTTGCAGATTTGTATAGATTTTGCGTAAGGGTATAGGTGAAAAGGGATGAAATGTTTTATTTAAGTATCTCATAAAGATGATAAAATATATCAAGCATTTATTATTTTTATAATGTATTATTTATATATAAGGTAAAAGTGAGGGTAGATTTATGACTTACTATATAAATATTCAAAATGCAATTGACTATATTGA
>DAMAVY010000354.1:0-3892 GCA_032077725.1 Clostridium sp.
AAAATATTTGTGATCGTCTCCTGGTTTCATAAGCATTATTCTTGCACTTGTTAAGGCACCTGTTTTACTTAAGTCTCCAGCTCCTATAGCAAAACAATTTGTAAACTCATTTAAATCAAAAGTTTGCTCATTTACAATATCTTCATTAGATAACCATGCAGCTGAATTATTTTGCTTAATATTAAAATCTTTAGATAGTACAAATACCTTAGTAGGTTTACTTGTTTTAGCTTCTTCAATCATTTGCCTTAAGAAACTACGTTTTTTTACAATTCCTAAAGATGGATTAGATTTATAATGACTGTTTTCATCTTGCCAAACTTCTCTTTCATTATCTTGAGTGTAAAGCCATATTAGCCAACGTGGTCTTTCAAGTTCACCATCTAATACCTGTCTAGCATCTTTTAATCTTCCATCTAAATAACCGTCATTTACAACGCCCTCTGTTGTCAATTCAAAATAAAGTGGTTCTTCCTGAGTAGATAATGCTTGTCTGATTGGCATTATTGAACTATTATCTTTTAATTCATGCACCTCATCTACTGCCCCAACACCTATATTTCTACCTTCCTTAGCACCTGTTTTAGCAGATATTTTCTTAATTGTTCCTTTATTTGCATAAGAGAACTTACCTTTTTTCTTTTTAGTTTTGGGATTTCCAAAGAACATTCCTTTTATATTTTTTCTAGTTCTTTTTTCAAGAGAAGGACTATCTTCTCTCATTGAGTTAATTGATTGAAACATTAAATCTGCACTTTCATAATCATTACTAGAACAAAGTATTTTTAATCCCATAGGTCCACAAAACCATTCTGCTAAACATATCGCAGAAATTAAAGGGGTTTTTCCATTTTTCCTAGCTACTAAAAATATTACATCTTGATATAGTCTTACTAATCTTCCTATCTCTTCATCATAAATTTTGAATGAGTATATAGCTTCAATAAAGGCTTTTTGATAGAGAATTAAAATAAATGGTTTCCCTGCAAATGGAGCTTCACTATGTTTACATTTTTCTTCTATGAACTTTATTCTTTTATGTGCATCTTCAAAATCTATTGTTATATCAGGATCATCAAAGTGAGTTAACAAAATATCTAATTGCTGCATTAATTCATGCCCAATAATTATTTCTCCACTTTTGCATTTCTCAATATATTGAATTAGCCATGAATATTGACCATTACAAGTACAATCAATTACATTAGGCATTTAACATCATTCCTTTATTCCTCAATTTTACTATTGATATTCATCCATATCGTCGTCATCATCATCAATTTTCTTCTGAAGAACATTGCTAAGTGTTTTCATGACAATAGAATAACTATTAAGGTTCTGTCTATATTCTTTTGCTACTGGCAAAGGTTTCTGTAAACTTTTATCATCTGGATGATACTTAATCATCCCAGTTTTATCTATGATCTGCTTTAAATCGTAATTTTCTGCATATAAAAAAGCTGCATCATGGATTAATCCCTCGACCAGCTCTCTGTTAGTTTCCTCAACATCTTTGAATATTTCATTTAATTTATTTAGTTCTTTATTGTAGGCCTCTTTCTTGGTCATTCTCTCACCTTCTCCTAATAGCTCGTTTTACTTTAAGTTTTTTCAAAAATTTTCAACCAATTTTCAAAATTTTAGCCGTGTGTGGAAATTGTGTCTACTCCTCGGTTTCCTAAAACCTCGGAATTTTTTCAAGGTGGGGGGTTACGAATATTTTTCGAACCAATCATCAATATATTTTTCCCATTCAGATGTCACATATTGCCTACTCACATCTGCCCCTAATCTTGCATAACATTCTTCTTTACTTACATCTAAATATACTAGCTCTGCCCCTAGTTCTTCAGCTAACCGTTCCCTCTTAAACTTATCTGCATACCCTCCAATTATCCAAGCATTGTACCACTTACCATGTCTAGTCTTTATGTTATCTAACAACAATGTTCTTATACTAATTACATTGGTTAATAAGTTATTAGGCTTATCATATGTTGGCTGCATGCTTATGGCCTCATATAGTCTATCCATATCTACTACTATATCTCCACGTTCCATGTTTGCTTTAACAAATGTCTTCTTACCACTTAAAGGTGGACCATATACAATATATATTTTTTTACCTGGTTTAAATCCAAACCTATGATGTTTTTTATCATGGCAACTATGACATATCAATTCAATGTTATCTGGATTTAAACTTATATTGTAATCATTGACATTTTCGGGTGTTAACTCTATCTTATGATGTGCATGTACATCTATAGGATTAGTTATTGGCTTGCCACAATGCTCACATATAACACCTTCACGTTCTTTGCTTCTCTCTAGTATTAAGTTAAGTCTAAATGTTATCCACTTAGTAGATGCATAGAATGTTTGTAGTATTGCATATCTAGCCATTAGATTTCACCATATATTTAAATGGTATACCACATAATATAAATGTTTGCTCTTCATATCGTTTTAAATATTCATTGCATAAATTATCATCAACAATTGTTTTTAATTGTTCCGATTTAATGTTAAATACTTTGTAAATATCATTCTCACCCATATCATCACCTACCAATTCTTTAATTTATCCATTTCCTTTTGGTGTTCAAATTTTTCTTTTTCTAGCTGTACCTTTTCCTTATTAACTTCTTTTCTATGCTGCAACTCAGGATTGTCTATCTGCACTCTTAATCTTTCAACTCTAAGCTTTTGTTCTTCTGTAACAGTATCCCAATTAGCATGGAGCATTTCATCATATTGTTTAATTAGTTTAGATAATGTATTTAGTCCTTTAGATTGTGTATTGATAAGATTAGCTTCTTTATCCCAAGCAAACTGTATCTCATACTCTTCGGAATTCATCTTATCCCCAGTAGATATCTTCTTTAGCTCTTTTGTAATATCATCTTTGTTTTTAACATGCATTATATCTTGCATATATATTACTCTAGCTTCTTGAAGACAAATACTTCTCCAGAGTTTTTCTAAAGGATCTTCTATATCTAGCTCCTCCATAATATTTTTAACTGCAAAAGGAATTCGGCTTGTATACTTACCATACTTAAAACTATTTACGTTATCTTTAGGTGCTCCTCCTTTGTTTCCAATTGCATTAGTATTTCCAAAAGGAGCGCCAATTTTATTTATTCTTTTCCCCCACTGGTCTTGAACTCTCCAACTGGTTATATTATTTATTTTTTCATTTAGTATTTGAGCTATTTCTTTTGATGTTATTTTCCCATCATGATCTTTAAATACTTCAAATGATTTATCCCTATTAGGGCTTCTTTGTCTACTCATAAACGACCTCCCAAAAATAAGATAATGAGCAAAATCTTATCGACTTTAAACTGTTCCAGTCAACTCAGTGCTTACAAAAATTGAATTGAGTTGTTTTCGGGCGATTCAATTCAATTATAATACAATGAACTGTATTTTTTTGTCATGAATTATTTACCAAATATCCTTAAAACATTGATTTCAAAAGCTTTTAGACACATTTTCAACTTATTTATGAATGTTCTATTTACTTAGGGAATCACACATTCATTTTTATTTTTTCCTTCTTTAATATGCTTTATTTTTTTAACCTTAAATGTTTATCAACCCAAAAATAAGGCATTCAAAAATACAAATAAAAAAAGAACCCCTCATAATCTTATTAGATTATTTAGTGTTTTGTCGCTTAATTCATCATAACTTTCTCTATCTAAACCTAAGTATGCTTTCGTTTCTTCTATGCTGCTATGGCCTAACATTTCCTTTATTTTTGTAATATTATAATCACTTTTTACATATAAAGAATAAGCATATGTTTTTCTCATTGAATGAGCTGTAATATTTCTAAGTCCAAATTCTTCCCCAGCTTTTCTTAATATTCTACTTACATGAG
>DAMAVY010000355.1:0-3885 GCA_032077725.1 Clostridium sp.
AGTAATTATATCTTCTTTATCTACTTTAGAATATTCTGATAATTCATCGATTGTGGGTTCTCTTCCCAAATTTTTAGTTAATGAATCCTTGTCATAATGCAGTTTTCTAGCAGTGTTTTTTACGCTTCTACTTACTTTTATCATTCCATCATCTCTTAAAAAACGCTTGATTTCCCCTATAATCATTGGAACTGCATATGTAGAAAATTTTACATTAAAACTTTCATCAAAATTATTTATTGCTTTTACAAGCCCTATACAACCTATTTGAAATATATCATCGTATTCGTATCCCCTGTTAAGAAACTTTTTACTTATTGAAGAAACTAGTGGTAAATTCATTTCTGTTAAATAATCTAATGCAGCACTATCTCCAGCTTTAGCTTGTTTAATAAGTTGTTTATTATCATCATAATTGTAGTTATTATTTCTATGAATTTTCTCACTCATATTTTTCACCTATCTTACAGTATTAAAAACTTTTTTCATTGTAACAGTAGTTCCTTCACCCTTTATAGATTTTACTTCTAAACTATCCATAAATGTTTCCATAACTGTAAACCCCATTCCTGATCTTTCAAGGTCAGGCCTTGAAGTGTATAATGGCTGCAAAGCTAAATCTACATTTTCTATACCTGCACCTGTGTCAATAACCTTAACTGTAAGTTCATCGCCATTAATTGTACTCTCCAAAGTTACATAGTTATCTTCACTTTCATTTCCATATCCATGAATAATGGCATTAGTTACAGCCTCTGATACAGCAGTTTTTATATCACTAAGTTCTTCTATCGTAGGATCTAACTGTGCTGCAAAAGCGGAAATAACAACTCTTGCGAAACTTTCATTTTTAGATAAACTGGTAAATTCTACTTTAATTTTATTTTCCATTTTAATTCCCCCCACTAAATGTTCCTTAGTGCTTCTTCGACATTCTCATACATTGAAATTATTTTAAACATGCCTGAAAGTTCAAATATTCTTTTAACAGCTGGTGTCAGGTTAGTTAAACATACCTTACCACCTCTTAAGGACATTTTTTTATACCTTCCAATTACTGCTCCAATTCCTGAACTATCCATAAAATTCACACCAGAAAAGTTGAAGATTAAGAATTTATATCCATCTTTATCTAAAACGTCATCGACTCTGGTTCTAACTTCTTCTGCACTATGATGATCAAGCTCTCCATGAAGCGTAACTATAACTTTATCATCTAAAGGTTCAAACCTAAGTAACATATATTTCCCTCCAACCTATTATTATATTCAAAAATATTCCATTTAATGTGCTACACCCATTATACACTAAATTTAAATATTGTTACAGTTATTTCCATAACTTTTTAAAAAATTTTAATTCAAAAATATATAATAAGTTCTATTATTCTACAGTTTTTTCTTTAGTATAACCTTTTTAATTTATTACCTGTAAAAATGATGTAAATAAATGTATTTTTATGTTTCCTCTAAATATTTCTTTTTTAGCTATGCTTACCTTAATTGTAATTATTTATTAATTATTATAAAAATTCAGTGAGAATATATCCTAAATTTATAAACAACTTATTTATCTTCTAGACATCAGAGAAAAAGGAAACATCTTTTTTAATTATTTAAAATTAATAAAGACATTCCCTTTTAAGCTATATATACTTATACAAGTAAACTACTAAAACTAAAGATTTTCATTTACTATAGCTAATATTTCTTGTTGTTTTTTATTTCCATCTTGGCTCAAAGTTCTTAATTCACTTTTAATTCCTTCTACATAAGCTTCATCTTTTATAGAAGAAAGATTTATCTTAACATTTAAAATTGCTCCTTCTATAGCACTTTGAGTAAGTAATGCAGCTACTCCACCGTCAGATATAGCACTTTTGTTTCCATACTTAACACATATTAAGATTCCTTCATAAATTTCATATGATCTTCTTGCAACCTTTAATGGAACCTCCGTTGCAGCTTTATATCCTAATTGTATTTTGCTACTTCTAAGGGCCTTTTCCTCATCTGTACCCTTAGGCATTTTGAAGGAAGCCATTAATTCATTGAAAGCTTCAGTGTCTTCATTCATTAAATCTAAGAATACATCTTTTTCACTTCCTGATTTAATTAAACATTCATCAATTAATGTCTTTTCTTCCTGTGATAATGCTTCATAAGCTTTTTTACCTACAGTTAAGTTACAAACCATAGATGTTAACGCACTTCCTAGTGATGCACAAAGAGCAGCTACACTTCCACCACCTGGAGCTGGTGAATTTGATCCAAGTTCAGCTATAAATTCTCTTACAATTTTTTTATCTAACATAAGTTTTCCTCCTAAATCTAGTTATTTTTTTCCCTATCCACAACTATCTTACCATTTTTAATTACCTTGTCTACAGAGTTAATTCCAAAATGATATATAAGATAATTTAAGTTTTTGCTATTAAATATAGTTATGTCAGCTTTCTTTCCTTTTTCTATAGAACCTATAGATTTTTCTCTATTTATAGCACATGCTGCATTTATCGTCATAGCATTTATTATTTCATTAGGAAGCATTCTCATTCCAAAGCAAGCAAATGCCATAACATTTTGCATTGACTCAGTAGGAGATGTCCCTGGATTACAGTCTGTAGCAAGAGCAACCGCTACATTTGCATCAATCATGTCTCTAGCTCTTGCAAATCTTCCAACCATTAAATAAAAGGCTGTAGAAGGTAAAAGTACTGCAACTACGTCATTTTCACTTAAAGCCTTTATCCCTTCATCTGATGCCGCTATTAAGTGTTCTGCTGATATGCATTTTAGCTCTCCTGCTAGTTCTGCACCTTTAACAGATTCAACCTCATCACCATGAAGCTTAAGTTTTAGCCCATATTCTCTACCTCTTTCAAGAATTTTTTTACACTCTTCAGTGGTAAATACTCCTTCTTCACAGAAGCAATCTATGAATTCTGCAAGGTTTTCCTTTGCAATAGAAGGAATCATTTCATCCATTATAAGTTTTATAAAACCTTCTCTATCACCTTTATATTCTTTAGGTATTGCATGAGCTCCCATAAATGTAGATACAACATCTATAGGATGAATTTCATTTAATCTTTTATTTACTTCTAATATTTTTTTCTCATTCTCTAAATCTAAGCCATACCCTGATTTACTTTCAACAGTAGTTGTGCCATGATTTAGCATAATATCAAGTCTTTCCTTTGCCTCAGAAACTAACTCATCTATTGATGATTTTCTAGTATTTTCTACTGTACTTAATATTCCTCCACCCATGTTTAAAATCTCAATATAACCAACCTTGTTAAGTTTTAGTGGCAATTCATTTTCACGACTTCCACTATAAACCAAATGGGTGTGAGGATCTACAAGACCTGGAGTAACGGTTTTACCTTTTCCGCTAATAACTACAGTATTTTCATTAATATAAGACTTATAGTCTTCATCTTTTCCAACGGCAACTATAATGTCATTATCTACAACAATGAAACCATTCTCTATAATTTTAGAGTCATTCATTTCTTTTCCTTTTTTTCTATGACTACCCTCACATGTTACGAGACAATCAATGTTTTTAATAAGTATAGACATGGTTCTCAACTCCTAAGCTTTTATTGTTACTCGCTCACTCTTTTTTCAAGAATTTGATCCATAGAAAAGTTTTCTATTTGTAGATAGTACTCTGCGCTGTTAACTAGTGCAGCCATTGGTACAAGACCTATAACTTCGCTACCTACTACAGGTACACCATAACGTTTAGCTTCCATCTTAACCATTTCAAAAGCTCTGTAAACTGCAGTTTTTTCATAGTTTACTAAGTTCATAGATACTTGTGCTATGTTTCTGTCCTCAAGCATAACTCCCATAGCTTTTACAAATCTTAATCCAC
>DAMAVY010000356.1:0-3858 GCA_032077725.1 Clostridium sp.
AAAAAACTAAAAATGAGTAAATGTAAGAGTGAGAAATCACATGTAAAGATGGATATAAAAGGGCTTACTTCACTTTTGTATGCTGTATACTCTGTAGAAGAACTTGAATTTAAGGAGTGGATTGTCCTATCAGATTCAAAGGTTGGAAGAATATTAGATGAATGGTTTCCTAAAAAGTTTCTTTATAACCCATATTACTTCTAAAGTAGCAATTTGATGGACAAGATAGGGTATTTAAAGATGAAAGAGAGATAATAATCATTAGTTTGGAGGAATTAATTATGGAGATAGAGGATATTTTAAACATAGAAAAGGAAGAGGATAGAGTTTCGGCTCTATATAATATTTATGACGAAGGTACTAGATTGTCTTCAAAGTCAAGCCAAGTTGAATTTTTAACAACTGTAAGGCAGATTGAAAAACATCTTAAGGAAGGAATGAAGATACTTGATTTAGGAGCTGGAACAGGAGAGTACAGTTTATATTTTGCAAGAAAAGGTTTTCAGGTAACTGCCATTGAGCTAGTAGAAAAACATGTTAAGGAAATAAAAGAAAAAATTACATCAGAGATGTGTCTTAATGTGTTCCAAGGTAATGCAATGGATATCTCTATCATTGAAGATAATAGTTATGACATTGTATTATGTTTTGGACCATTATATCATTTAGCAAAAGTCGAAGATAAGATGAAATGTATAGGAGAAGTAAAACGAGTTTGCAAGGATAATGGGAAAATGTTCTTCGCTTTTATTTCAAATGATATGGTTATTACAACAGAAACTATGAGATCTAATGGTAACTATATGAAGAGTGATGAATATAATCATGAGAACTTTAAGCTAGTGGATTTTCCATTTGTTTTTAATACAGTTGATGATTGTAGAAAGCTACTAAGAGATTCTGATTTAATAATTAATTCTGAGGTTGCAGCGGATGGGTTTAGTGAACTTTTAGCTGATATGATAAATAACATGGATGATGTAAGTTATGAGTTATGGCTTAATTATCATTTTTATTGCTCGGAAAAGCCTGAATTTTTAGGCGCAAGCAATCATCTTTTATTTATAACAGAAAAATAAAAGTTATAAATTATAAAAAGAGATGAAATTAGGTAATGGAAAAATGTATTTAAAATAATATATGAAAAATATAAGCAATTATACAATTGTATGACATTGTGTAAAAAAAATCTATAAATTTAAAAAGGGGATATTTATGTATAAAGGGGAAATTACAATTAAAGAAACAACAGAAAGTGATTTAGAAAATATAATGAGTCTCTGGAATAATGGAGAGGTTATGTTTTTTGTAGGTTTTCCAGATGGACTTGGAATTACACTTGAAAAGTTAAAGAAATGGCTAGAAGGAGCAATTAAAAAACCGGAAAGATGCCATTATTCTATATATGCTGAAGGCATAGGTTATTGTGGAGAAACCTTCTATGATGCTGATGTTGAACATGATTTAGCATCACTAGATATAAAATTACTTCCACAGGCACAGGGGAAGGGGATTGCGGCAAAATCCTTGAGTTTTGTAATCGATAAAGCTTTTACGGATGGAAATGTGAATCGTGTTTATGTAGAACCATGTTCTGAAAACAGAAAAGCATGGGCCCTATATGAAAAGCTAGGATTTGTAAGGAAAACAAGACCAATATATCTTGAATATGAAGATAACTATTTAGAACTTACAAAAAGTTAAATGTAATGTGAGGTGTGAATAATGGAATCAATTATTTATAAAGAATTAAATGATGCTGAGGTAAGTGTAGCATTATTTTCAAGCTTTGAGCGCTATCAAGATGTAAAGAAATGTTGGCGTAAGGAAAATGATCAATGGATATTAAAAGATATTGCTTTTACTGAACAGTGGGATTCAGATGAATATGAATATCTGGTTAAGTGTCTTAAAAATACTATTAAAACAGGTGGCACAGTATTTGGTGCTTTTCATAATAATGTACTTGTTGGATTTACCTCTATTGAAAGTGAGTTTTTTGGCTTAGAAAAGAAATATCTTCAACTTTCATGTATTCATACATCTTATGGAAATCGTGCCATGGGAATAGGTAAAAATTTATTTTCTATTGCCTGTGCAAAAGCAAAAGAGATGGGAGCACAAAAGTTATATATATCAGCACATTCATCTGAAGAGTCTCAGGCTTTTTATAAAGCCATGGGCTGCGTGGAAGCTGAGGAATATAATGCTAAACTGGTTGCTGCAGAGCCCTGTGATTGTCAATTAGAATATGTTTTCTAGGCAAATTCTCAAAGGAATAGACTAATCATAAAAAATAGTGAAATGGAGGGTGGTATTATAAATATTAAAATTCGAAGAGAAGAACCAGCCGATTATAATGAGATAGCAAATCTTTGTTACAATTCATTTGTTAATTGGCATGATACAGATTATAAGGCAGAGCCCATTATTACAGCAGCTCTTCGTCATAATCAGTATTATGACCCTGAATTGTCCATTGTTGCGGAGGTGGATAATAGAATTGTTGGACACGCTTTTTTCTCAACTTTTCCATGTGTAGTTATGGGAAAAAGAAGAAAGGGTATATTTTTGGCACCCTTATGCGTTGATGTTGATATGCAAAAGCAAGGTATAGGTGGTGCTTTAATTGAAGCTGGGCACGATATAGCTGGGAAAAAAGGTGTTTCATTATCTCTCCTCTGCGGACATGAGAATTATTATCCACGTTTTGGATATAAAAATAAAATGTTTGCATTATCTGGGACAAAGCTTTTTCTATATGCGGATGGTATTGATGTGGGAGGAATTTCTGAAAGACAGGTTAAGAGTTCAGATTTACAATGGGTAAAAGACCTTTGGAAAGATATTCATGGTAATGACCGTTTAGCAATGTATCCAGGAGATAATATTAGTCAATGGTTTAATCATACTTTAATTTATCGTTCTTCTATATTAGTTAAGGGAGATAGTGTGCTGGGATATATAAGATACAGAACAACATATCCAATAGAGGTAAAAGAAATACTACCCTTTGATGGTAATGGAGCAACAATAATGGCATATGTGATGAAAAAGCATTTTAATAAATCAGAGGGAGAGATTCTTTTGTCTCTATGTCTTGAAGATGCATCAATGCTTTTGAAAAATAGTCAGAATATAGAGATAGAAGAACATGTTAATACTAATGCAGCATTTATGCTAAAAGTCCTCGATGAAAAAGATGAAGCTATTAAACAATATTGCAAGGAAGCAGCACTTAGTGAAAAAAATTTAGGGGTTATTGCATTCCCAGCGGTATTGGATATAGATGATTAGTAAGCTGTATTAGCGTATTAAAGAGATTAAAATTGTGAATTCGGAATAAAAATTCATACAGAAGAGCAAAGGGAAAGGGAGTGAAAGTATTGGATGCCAATAATATAAAATCACAAATTTTAAATGAGAACCCAGATTTTTCAGGAGTGATATTTCTCTCCATAGGGGGAGAAATCATTATACAAGAAGCTATTGGAGAATCTAATATAAATGAGCATATTAAAAGCCATGTAAACACAAGATTTGCAATTGCATCTGGATGTAAGATTTTTACGGCTATTGCAATATTGAAACTAGTGGAGATGAAAAAATTAGCCCTAGATGATTCAGTTATAGAATTGTTGCCTAATTTCTTTCCACATATGGATAAGTCAGTGACTATTCACCATCTTCTTACACATACCTCAGGGTTTTGTGACTATTTTGATGAAGAAAATGATACAGATGGTTATGGTAGTGTATGGGATAACATTCCCATGTATACCTTGAAATCTCCTAAGGATTTTTTGAAGTTACTTGAAAATAAGAAAATGGAGTTTGAACCTGGTTCTCATTTTAAGT
>DAMAVY010000357.1:0-3836 GCA_032077725.1 Clostridium sp.
GCAAAAGAAAAATTCGGTATTAGAGAACGTAATTTAAAAGAACTGAATATGGAATTTGTTCCTTTTTCAGCTGCTACAAGAATGAGTGGCGTTAATGTAAAAGGAAAAGAAATACGCAAGGGTGCTGCTGATTCTATGAAAGAATATATACAAAATCATGGAGAAATATATAGCGAACAATGTGATGAAGTCGTTAAAAAGATAGCTAATCAGGGTGGAACTCCTTTAGTAGTGGCAAAAGATCATGTTATTGTGGGAGTTATTTACTTAAAGGACATTATTAAGTCTGGAGTAAAAGAAAAGTTTGCGGATATGAGAAAAATGGGAATTAAAACCATAATGATAACGGGTGATAATCCATTAACAGCAGCAGCAATTGCAGCAGAAGCCGGTGTGGATGATTTCCTAGCAGAAGCTACTCCAGAAGGAAAATTATCTATGATACGAGATTTTCAGGCAAAGGGACACCTTGTTGCAATGACTGGAGATGGAACTAATGATGCGCCTGCCCTTGCACAGGCAGACGTAGCAGTAGCTATGAACACGGGAACGCAGGCAGCAAAAGAAGCTGGGAATATGGTTGATTTGGATTCTTCTCCTACAAAACTTATTGAAATCGTTAGAATAGGAAAGCAGCTGCTTATGACAAGGGGAAGTTTAACAACATTTAGTATTGCCAATGATCTTGCAAAATATTTTGCGATTATTCCAGCTCTTTTTATGGGATTGTATCCGGAACTGTCAGCATTAAATATTATGGGTTTATACAGTGCGGAAAGTGCTGTGTTTTCAGCAATCATTTATAACGCACTGATTATTATTGCATTAATACCATTATCGTTAAAAGGTGTTAAGTATAGAGAAGTATCAGCAGGAAAACTTTTGTCACAAAACCTTTTAATTTATGGACTTGGAGGGATTATCACTCCTTTCATTTTCGTAAAATTGATTGATATACTAATCGTAGCTATTGGCTTGGTGGATTAAGAAAGAGGTGGAATACTATGAAAACAATAAAAGAAATATTTCCAAAAGCCATTAAATTGATTTTGATAATGACTATACTATGTGGAATCATCTATCCGTTAATGGTAACGGGGATATCTCAAATCTTTTTCAAAGATCAAGCAGAGGGAAGCATTATTGAGAAAGATGGCATAAAATATGGAAGTGAACTTTTAGGACAACAATATATTGGAGATGAATATCTATGGGGCAGAATTATGAACATTGATGTAGAAAAATTTACAGATGAAAATGGTAATGCAGTTATGTATGCAAACCCTTCAAATATAAGTGTTACGAGTGATAAATTTGAAACGTTGGTTGAAGAAAGAGTTGGAAAAATCAAAAGTGCCAATCCGGATGCTGATGTTGATAAGATACCAGTAGATTTAGTTACTTGTTCCGGTAGTGGTTTTGATCCACATATTAGTGTTGCAGCAGCTGAATACCAAGTGGAACGTATTGCCAAGATCCGTAGTATGACGGAAGAGGAAGTACAGAATATTATAGATAAATATACAACGGGTAGATTCTTAGGTATATTTGGCGAAGAAGTAGTAAATGTTTTGGAAGTGAATCTGGCGCTTAATAGAATACTTGAGTAATGAATGTTATAATGTAAGAAAAAATATTTATAGTTAGTAAATAGTTCAATCAATTCAGAAAAATAAATCCGGGAGATGTAGCTTGATGGTAGAAAATTATCGAAATCCTGATGCAATATTAAAGCAAATTAAGGAAATTGAAGAGCAGAAGGGAAAAGGTAAATTAAAAATATTTTTTGGATATGCAGCTGGCGTAGGTAAAACCTATGCCATGTTAGACTCTGCCCATAATGCAGTAAAAGCAGGAGTAGATGTTGTTATAGGGTATGTGGAACCACATACAAGACCAGAAACCATGGAATTAACCAAAGATTTTGAAATGATTCCAACTCTTGCTGTAAAATATAAGAATATAATTCTTCATGAATTTGATTTGGATGCTGCATTGATGAGAAATCCACAGATAGTTTTGGTGGATGAACTTGCACATTCCAATGCTAAGGGCTGCAGACATGAAAAACGATATCAGGATATTAAGGAACTTATTAATGCAGGCATTGATGTCTATACAACTGTAAATGTACAGCATTTAGAAAGCTTAAATGATGTAATAACGGGGATTACGGCAATTGGAGTAAGGGAGCGAATCCCAGATTCTATGTTTGATGAAGCCAGCCAGGTTGAATTGGTAGATATTGAGCCAGAAGAATTATTAGACAGGCTTAAGCAGGGAAAAATATATAAAGACAAACAGGCAAGTAAGGCATTAAAACATTTTTTTACTATAGATAATCTTATTGCACTCCGTGAAATTGCACTGCGAAGAATGGCTGACAGAGTAAATATGATACAGGAGAAAACAACTCTTGCAAATAAGGAAACAGAAGGATTTTCGGTTGAGCATATTCTTGTCTGCTTATCTTCATCCCCATCAAATGAAAAAGTAATGAGACAGGCGGCAAGAATGGCAAGTGCTTTCCATGGCAAGTTTACAGCTTTTTATGTAGAGACTTCTGAGTTTTCTGAGATGTCAAAAGAAAATTTAGAAAGGTTGAACAAAAATATCAGACTTGCAGAACAATTGGGAGCCAAGACAGTAACATCTTATGGAAGCGATATTGTAGAACAAATTGCAGAGTATGCTAAGGTGGCTAGGGTATCAAAAATTGTACTAGGAAGAACTTACACAAAAAAAAGATTATTTTCTGTAAGGGACAGTTTTTCCGATAGACTTACAAAATTAGCACCAAAGCTGGAAATATTTTTAGTGCCGGATGTATATGAAAAAAAATATATAGAAAAAAGAAAAAGTACATTACAAAATGAAAATATATTGTATGATAGTATGACATCTGTAGGAATAATGATTTGTTCAACACTTATAGCTTTTATGTTCTCGTACCTTGGTTTTAGCAATGCCAATATTATAATGGTATATTTACTCGGGGTTTTATTCACGTCATTGGCTACAAAGCGAAGAATATTCAGTGTTGTTTACAGTGTAGCAAGTGTATTTATCTTTAATTTCTTTTTTATTGAGCCTACTATGACATTCAGTGTGAATGATACGGAATATATTGTAACGTTTTTTATTATGTTTGTTACAGCGATTATAAGCTCTTCATTAACGCAGAAAGTAAAAAACCATGCAAAGGTTACTGCTAAAAAATCTTATCGTACTGAAATTCTTTTAGAAACCAGTCAAAAACTGCAGAAGTCAAGAAATTCAGATGAGATTATAGCAAATACAGCAGAACAATTAGGAAAACTTTTAGAAAAAAATATTTATTTTTTTCCAGGAAATCCTGAATTCAATAAAGTTCCGTATATATATATACGTCCCGATAAAAAGGAAAGTGTTTTGAATAAGGAAGAACTTGCAGTTGCGGAATGGACGTTTAAGAATAATAAACATGCGGGATTTTCAACTACAACGCTACCAGGGGCAAAATGTCTTTATTTGGCTGTACGTAACAGTGAAAAAGTATTTGCTGTTGTAGGTATTGACATGGAGGAAAAAGAAATTCTCGCATTTGAGAAAGATATTATGAGTGCTATTCTTAACGAGTGTGCATTGGCATTGGAAAAAACGGAATTGGAATTGGAGCAAAAAGAAGCAGCAATAAAGCTTCAACAAGAACAATTGCGCGCTAATTTATTGCGTTCTATATCACATGATTTAAGAACTCCGCTAACCATCATTTCGGGAAACGCTGGTATATTGATTGGAAATGAAGATAAAATTGGTACTACTCAAAGACAAAAACTATATATGGACATTTATGA
>DAMAVY010000358.1:0-3773 GCA_032077725.1 Clostridium sp.
GGACTTTTGCTATATTTCGCCACATCATAGAATCCCCCATCAGATAAATGAGAAACGTCAATAATCATACCTAGTTTATTCATTTCTTCAACGACTTCAAGACCAAAAGGCTTTAATCCTTTATTCCTTAACTCCTCTTTACAATTTGGATAACCTATGGCATTTTCATAGTTCCAAGTTAAGGTCATTAGTCTTACTCCAAGTTCATAAAAATTTCTAAGATTTTTAAGGGATCCTTCTATAGCTTCACCTTCTTCTATAGTTAAAAAAGCTGATATTTTACCTTCTTCTTTATTTATTTCAAGGTCCCTAATATTTCTTGCAACACTTATGTCACGATTATTCTTTTCAATTTCCTCATAAAATTTATTTAACATATCCATAGCTCTATTGAATGGTTTATTATATTTTGCGAAATCAATATATAATGCAAAAAATTGTGCTAGTGAATTACCTACTCTTAATTTTTCTATGTCAATTGATAAATTATTCTTTTTTAACTCAAGATTATTATTATCAATTAAATGGCCGATTGTATCACAGTGTAAATCAATTATACCCATATTACTTTCCCCTTCTATTTTACAAATTATCCTACATTAAAAATTATACTTTAATATAGTATTTATCTAATCTCATATATTTATTATACTATAAATTAGCGAAAGTACTTTGTAACAGTACTTTCAATTTTTATTTCATCTTATATATTATATTATAAATTCTCCCTGTTTATTTATATATCTTTCTTTTTCATTTAAAATTACTTTGCATACTCCCTTATTAAAATTCTCTACATCATCAAATTGTGGTTTGATTGCAAATTCACCCTTTAAATTTACAAATCCCCATTTATCATTAATTTCTACTGAAAAAAAGCCATCACTGTAATCAAGTACATTATCATATTCTATTGGGATTATTATATCTCCAGCCTTATTTATAAATCCATATTGATCTTCTAATGACACTACAGCATACTCAGTATTAAAGCTATCTGCAAAACTATATTTAGGACTTATGTGGAATTTACCATCTTTTTTAATGTATCCCCATAAATTATCTACAGAAACCGCAGCAAGACCATCTAAAAATTCATTAGTAAAATCGAAATTACCTTCTATTTTAGAATTAAACTTTTCATCAATATATATATTCTTACCATTTAATCCAACGGCGGCTAAACCTTCACTAAAGTTATTAGCATAATCATATATAAACCCACTTATACATTCACCAGATTTGTCTATATAGCCGTATTTATCACCTTTTCTCACTATTGATAAATTGTTACTATCAAATTCATTAGCTTCATCAAAGGCTGGTCTTATAATCATCTTTCCGCTTTTATCAATGTATCCCCACTTTCCTAATACATTAACAGCAGCCAACCCATAATTAAAACCTAAGCCATCCTCATAATTTATTGCTATTACTTCATTTCCATCATTATCTATATATCCATATCTATGATCCAGCTTTACTAGTGCCATGCCTTCATTGAAATAGTTAATATCATCATATTTAGGATTTATAATATACTCACCACTTCTGTTTATAAATCCACATAATCCATCTACTTCTACAAATCCCATATCATTTTCAAATTCATCTGCAAAGTCAAAAATGAATGGTATTACTTCTTTTCCATTTTCATCTACGTATCCGTATTTTTCATTAACCTCAACTGGAAATATCATAATTATCTTCCTCCTTTGATTCTAAATAAAATATATGAATATTATACCATTGCGCAATGTGAAAGTTCTATTAAATATTAGTAAAATCAAATTATTTCTACAAAGTTGAATTATTTTGCCTTACCTTATGGATTTATTAAATTAATAATTTTTATATATTTAATTATTATAATTGTTAGTGGTTGTAATTTGTATTATAATAAAATAGTATGATAAAAAGTGTAGCATAATACACTTAACAAAGAGGAGTGTTCTGTTTTATGAAAAATTGTATAGTAGCACAATCTGGAGGTCCTACTTCAGTTATAAATGCTAGTGCTATGGGCATATTTAAAGCTAACGAAGAATTTCACTATTATGATAATGTTTATGCAGGAATAAATGGAATTGAAGGAATATTAAATGAAAATTTTTTAAATCTTTCTGATATTGAAAGTGACGTCATTGACAGATTAATTTACACCCCTTCATCAGGTTTAGGCTCATGTAGATATAAATTAAAAACCTATGAAGAAAATAAAGAAGAATACATAAAGCTTTTTAATATATTTGAAAAATATGAAATTAGTACTTTTTTCTATATAGGTGGAAATGATTCCATGGATACTGTTCATAAACTTAGCAATTATGCTAAAGAGAACAATATTCCTGTTAAATTCTTTGGAGTTCCTAAAACTATAGATAATGATCTTCCAATAATGGATCATACTCCTGGTTTTGGAAGTGCTGCTAAATTCATCTCAACAATTGCTTTAGAAAACAAATTAGATGCTAGCGTATATACTGCCAAAACTGTATTTATAATTGAAGCTATGGGAAGAGATACTGGATGGCTTGCAGCAAGTTCATGCGTTGCAACATTAAATGGCCAACCAGTGGTTGACTTAATTTATCTTCCAGAAGTAGCTTTTGATACAGATAAATTTTTAATTGATGTAACTAAGAAACTTGAAACAAAAAATTCAGTAATTGTAGTTGTTTCAGAAGGAATACGAACAGCCAATGGTACTTTTCTAGGAGAAATGGGTGGCGATGGTCTTGATAAATTTGGCCATGCCCAATTAGGTGGAGTATGCGGATATATTAAGAGCCTTCTTACTCATAATGGAATCTGTAAAAAAATAAGAACTCTAGAACTTTCAACTATGCAACGTTGCGCAATGCACATTGCTTCTCAAACTGATATTGATGAAGCTTTCAATTGCGGCTTTACAGCACTAAAATATTCTGCAGATGGTGAAAGTGGTAACATGATAGGAATTAAACGTGTTTCCGATGATCCATACAAGTCAGAAACCTTTGCTGTACATACTTCAAAAATAGCAAACGCTGTAAAATATTTTCCACATGAATGGATAAATGAAGAAGGAAACAACGTAACTAAAGAAGCCTATAACTATACTTTACCATTAATTATAGGTGAACCAAAAGTTCAATATGAAAACGGACTTCCTAAATATGCTGTTATAAAATAAATATTTTTGATAAGTGAAGATTAAACTTACTTATTTCTGAAGTTTTGTATCTAATAGCATATCCTGCAAATAATGATATGCCATTAACTTGATATAATTAAAAATCCCTAAGACATTTTGTAAGGATATGTCTTAGGGATTTTTTTATATTAACTATTTTATTTTTCATAACCTGTTTTTTCATAATTAGTTTCAATTTCTAATGTTTTTTCAAGCATATTTTATGGTACGCTTATTATGGAGCTGCAACTACTGGTACATATTCAGGATAAAACTTTGTTGTTCCTGCCATAATTGTTACTGTGTTTCCAGTTATAGTTACATCGAAAGGTGTATCCTTTACTGATTGTGGTGCTGGAATTTTACTGTCGAAATATTCTACTGCTAGTTTTGTCAAATCCACTTTTCCATCTGTTATAATTTTTGCGGTTGGATTTGGATCTAACAATTCAGTTTTAACTGCCGTAGCTATAGAACTAGCATTAGAAATATCTGCTTTTTCTTTAGCATCATCAACCTTTGACATTATTGCTGGTGCAGCAACTAGTGATAGTACACCTATTATCCCTATAACTACTAGTAGCTCAATAAGTGTGAA
>DAMAVY010000359.1:0-3761 GCA_032077725.1 Clostridium sp.
TTATATTTTTAGTTACATCCACCTGATTCTTTAGTCTTAAGTTTTTTTCTTGATCTTTGATATACAAATAGTGTACAAAGGGTTACAAACATACTTATTCCCAAAGGTATCATAAATTTAGCTGAAAAAGGATTAGACACGGCTCCCCCCATAAGTACGAATGGAATGACAAATGATGTATCACCAAGTAATGAACCACCGATAAAATGAAGATATTTCACATCTGTGGTACCAATGAACATGTTTGAAAGATCAGCAGGTAGCCCCGGTACAAACCTTAAGAAAAAGCAGCTAAGAACACCGTTATTATTACTAAACTCAAGTATCTTTTTACCTTTTTTGTTCTTATTAATAAAATTAATTATTTGCTTAGATCCTAAAAAACGACCAATATAAAAGCCAATAGTCATTTCTACAGTTAAACAAATATATGTTATCACAATTGCTTGCCAAGGAGAAAAAATAATCCCTGCACAGACAAACAATAGAGTTAAAGGAATAAACATCATTATTACCTTCAAACAATAAATTCCAAGAAGCATAAGTGCCGCAAGTATGATGGAATGTGGCATATACTCTAGTAAATTTGCTAGAGTAATTTTACTCATATGTGGTATGCAAATAATAAGAATTATTATAAAAGCAATGCTGGCAATCCATCTGTGGTATCCTACTTTTTTATTCATTTGTGTGCCTCCTAAAGATAATATCCATCAAGTCATTGCACTATGCAATTCTTACACAATGGTTTAATAGAGGATGAAACTTTCAGTATAATTATTATTTTATGATTTTTATTGGAATAAAATACGAAAAGCCAAAGAAAATTTTTCTTTGGCTCATATATCATAAGTTTTCGTGTAGTAGTGACATTTAAAATACAACTACTAACTCTAATAATTATTAACTCTACTAACCACTACATATTATATCTTCTTCTCTAGGAAATGTACACTAGACCAAGACAAATCTCATTAATTATCTTTCATATCCAGAACTTCCACATCCAACACATGAATGAGAGCAATTCCACAATTTATCAGCAACAGGTGCCCAATGCTCTGAAGCATTCACGCACTTACTAGATAATGCATGAACATCTTCAGGATTCTGCATATCCGTGGATTTTGCACCTGATTTTTCAACCATATCACTTAGTCGTCCAGGGTTATCTAAAAGTGGACATGGACGAAGATGATTTTCATTAAATGGTTGGTTCTTATAATACTGCATAAATAATGGCGACTTATAAGCTTCTAGGAGCGTCTTTTCATGAATATTAGAATCAGAGTAATGAATAAAGGCACAAGGTTCAATATCTCCGTTAGCATTAATATGCAAATAGCAACGTCCACCAGCTATACAGCCCTGAACATATTCACCATCATTCCAGAAATCCATGGTAAAAATTGGTTTGGTATTTCTAAATTTACGGATTTGATTATACATATATTCTCGATCCTCAGCAGTTGCCATTAACTCTGGAACTGCGTCTGCACCAACAGGCATATAGGTAAAGAACCAAGCAAATTTTGCTCCTTTGGCAATCATATCATCAAAATATTTTTCGCTACCTATGGTCTCTGTATTTTTGCTAGTATAGCAACAAGAAATACCAAATGGTAGTTTTTTATCTTTAAGAATTTCCATAGCTTTAACTACTGCTCCATAAGTACCATTACCACGACGAAAATCAGTTTCCTCTTCAAACCCTTCAACGCTGATAGCAGGAATAAAATTTTTAACCCGTAGCATTTCATTAGCAAAATCTTCATCAATCAAAGTTGCATTAGTGAAGGCGAGGAATGCACAGTCACTATGTTTTTCACATAGTTTTATTATGTCATTCTTTCGTACTAAAGGCTCTCCTCCAGAATAAATGTACATATAAGTTCCTAGCTCTTTCCCCTGCTTAATTATTGAATCTAGTGTATCAAAACTCATATTCATCTTATTACCATACTCAGCTGCCCAACAACCAGTGCATTTAAGATTGCAAGCTGAAGTTGGATCCATTAGGATTGCCCAAGGCACATTACAGTTATTTTCTTCCCTTGATTTTTTCTCTCTTTTACAACCTATGACTGTTGCATTGATTATAAAATTTTCAAAGAGTGTTTTACGTACGCCATCATCAACATCAGTCCACATGCTTTTTGCAAGTTGATACCAATTACCATCTTTATCGGAAAGTACATCCCTAAAAACTTTTAGTTGTCCTTCTACTGTTCCATCTTTATCAAATCTCTCTACCCAGTCCATAATCTTCGGTATATTTTTATCTGGATCAGAGTCTAAAAATGCCAAAGCCTTTTTCAAACCGAAGCTTTCTATATTTTCAACAATACTTTTTTCTTTCATTATTAATTCCCTCCACCTCGTATAAATCATTATATATATTTTAAGTCATTTAACACAAACTTTCCTTAGACAAAAATCTCATATGTCAAAAATTAGGACATATTCGATAAAGTGTCTTTATTTTTGACACTTTGCAAATTTGTCTATTTTATATATCATTGTTAAGAGATATCATTAATGTGTAATAAACCCAAGGAGGATACTGTTATGGATAAAAAAAGTGAACTAACATATAAATTTATTGAAACTGCAGTTGATAAAGGTATACGAGATATAAAAGAAAATTCAAATCGAGGAATTCGCAATCTACTTGATTTAGGAAATCACTTTGCTACTGGCCGTTTTCAAAAAGATTTTTTCAATATTGCATCCCAAATGTTAAATAATGAAAATAGTATTTATTATGATATAGTGAACAACCTAGTCCAGAATGTTGATCCTCAAATTATAAAACACTTCGGTATTAATTTGGGTTATAACAGTTGGACATACGGTGCGGAAAAAATACGTAGATATGAAAAAAACCATGGTTACAACATCCCATGGACCATTGTTTTTGATTTTCTCTATGAGACTGAAAACAATTTGTCTACCACAGATGTATCTAAAATTTTAGACAACTTAGAGTCTATGGGTGTTTACTCTGCAATGTTTTTTATGAGTAAAAGTAAAGAGTGTTTCAAATCAATACTGAACATGCTAAATTCTCATAAAAGTAGTAGTTATTTTATATTTATTGAGCCAGAACTCATAACTGAAGAAATTGCAGAATTAATTACAGAGGGCAGCAACATTGTAGTCGCATTAGCCATTAATACCATAGGTGACAACACTTCCACAGATGCCGCTAGATTTTTGGAAAGTAATAACTGTTTATATGGTTCCTACACTATGTATAATGATGATAATCTAGAATATGTACTAAGTAAAGATTATCTAGGACAAATTGAAGATTTGCATTGTACCTTTGCCTTTTTTGTTAAAGAGTTACTTAATGACCCCAAAAATATAGAAGGTTTTTCACAGTTTATGGAAACATCAAAAAACGCAAATAACTATCAATTTTTCCCAATCGATTTTTATGAAGACTTAGCATACGTGGATAGAAATATATCAGTTGAAGATTGCTTCATAGCTATCAAAAGCGATGGTGCCATAGCGATTTCAACCATGGATACATTAGTCCAAGAACTAAACATCAAAACACACACACTACAGACCATTCTAGAAAAAATTATGCCTAAAACTCAATATGTCTAATGGTGTGGCTTTTCCTCTTCCATCTCCATTACCATCTTATGTGAAACACCTGTAAATGCAGTTTTCATCAACCCCACAAACTCATGAGGTGATATTTTTGCACCTTCTAATAACCAACGAGTGATGGAAACACGAATAGC
>DAMAVY010000360.1:0-3743 GCA_032077725.1 Clostridium sp.
ACATAATATAACAAATAATATTGAAATAACTGTAGTATTATTTATACCTAAATTAGGCAAAAAATTGGTAGTAGTTACCCATTCTCCTAAAACATATCCTAAAGTTCCTCCTATTAAGGTAAATAATCCTCTTAATATCCTTTTTAACAATATATCACCTCCTCTAATTTGTGCTTATTTGTTGATTGTTTACATTTTTTATCAAAAATATCCCACTAATTTAAATATATCTTATGATTAATGCAATTTCAATGGTTTATATAAATGTTAACTAAAATTTGACCATATGTATATAATTTTAACAATTATATATCGGTATCTTCAATAATTTTCAAAATATGTTTCTAATATTTAATTTTTGTATGGTATAATAAATACAAATAAATTCTTAACAATATAATTACCCCCTATGAATACTACCCATATTGATATATTATATACTTAAAGGTATTCCAAATAGGTAACTTTGTTTAAAGGAGTGAGTATTATGAAGGATCTAATATTTGATGAATTTCAAAATTCAGTAGATAGTTGTTTATTGAGACATAAAAGTATACTTGATATATTGAGTAAGTTACAGGAATCCGAAAGCAAAGTAAACAGATCAGTGATTAAGACTGTTACTAGCTGTGGTTGTGTTAAAATTAAAGCTGAAAAACAAGGAATAAATTATAGATTAAATGATGATAATCTAGACAAACTAAATTTAGATGACTTAGATATACCACTTAGTTCTCATCTAGAGGGATGTGTTTGTGATAATTGTCGTAAAGTCATTGAAAGAGAACTTGGAAACCATCTATTCTATGTAACTTCTTTATGTAATTGTTTAAATATAAATTTATATGATGTATTACTATCTGAATACAAGAATATAACTACCTTTGATAAAATTAATTTAAGATGATTTCTATAGCACAAACTTAATAGTTTGTGCTATATTTGTTTATCTAATATAAATTGCTCTTTTAATCTTCTCAGTCCATTTTTAATTGTTTTTGCCCTTGCCTCTCCTACTCCATCTACCAAATCTAATTCATCATAGGAAGCTTCCATTACCCCTTGAAGTTCACCGAAATGTTTTATTAAATTTTCTATAATGGTTGATGGTAACCTTGGTATCTTATTTAAAATTCTATATCCTCTAGTAGATATAAAATTATCTATTAATGGCACTCCAGTATATCCTAAAGATTTCGCTATCATATCTATATCAAACAATTCTGTATATGATAATTTTTCAATTTTTTTATGAACATGAGCATAATTATTTATTTCGCAGCAGTAATCTCTTACAAGGAGAGCTCCTTCTTGTTCGACTCCATTTATAAGCTCTGTTAACTGCATAGATATGAGCCTACCCTCATTTCCAAGTTCACATATGTATGTTTCAATCTCACCAACTATTCTCATCACCATTTCATTTCTCTGAATAGATGTAACTACATCCAAAAGTGTAGATAGATCCTGTAATTCTAAGAGATTAAGATTACTCATTACTCTTTCTAAGACTAACTGATACTTCTCTAAGGTTTGAATAGCTTGATTAGCTTTTGCTAATACCTCACTACTCTCTCTTAATACATATTTAATATCGCCTTTATACACACTAATTATGTTTCTTCTTTGGGATATTGCTACCACAATATCACCAGTTTGTTTTGCTACTCTTTGCGCAGTTCTATGCCTAGTTCCAGTCTCTTGAGTTGCTATAGATGAATTTGGCATAAGTTGTGTGTTTGCACATAGTATTTTTTTAAGATCACTACTTATTACTATAGCTCCATCCATTTTAGCCAACTCATATATATAAGCTGGGGTATATTCTGAATTTATTGAAAAACCGCCATCTGCCATATTTAATATTGCATCACTATCACTTAGTACTATTAGTCCACCAGTTTTTGCTCTTAGAATATTATCAAGCCCTTCTCTTAACTGAGTTCCAGGAGACATAATTTTCAATACTTCCATAAGTTCTTTTTGCTCTTGTTCCCTCATATTTTCCTCCATTACAATCAAAATATTTTATCGAAATCCTATCATTAAAAAATCTTGGATACGGCTTCTTTAATTGTAGTAACTCCAATCAAATTACTTCCTTTGCTTACTATCTTCATTTTATTTTTATCTGGTAATATTATATTGGTAAATCCCATCTTTACAGCTTCATTAACAATCTTTTCAGCATGTGCTATAGGTCTAACTTCACCAGTTAACCCAATTTCCCCTATAACTAATAAATTTTCTAACTTAATCTCTTTTCCCTTAATGCTAGAAATTAGTGCTATTACTATTCCTAAATCTCCGTATGTTCCATCTATATTAAGTCCACCTACCACATTAACATATACATCACAATTATAAAAAGGAACCTTTAATTTTTTCTCTAAAACAGCCAGTATCAGGCTTAACCTTTGATGATCAACCCCTACAGCTGTTCTACGTGGCATCACAGCCTTAGTTTCACTTGCTAAAGCTTGTATTTCAACAAGAATTGGTCTACTTCCTTCAACTATTCCAATAACTACAGACCCTTCTTGATGCATTGATTTTTCTTGCAAAAATACCGAAGATGCATCATTTACCTCTTCAAGTCCACTTTCTCTCATCTCAAAAACTCCAATTTCACTGGTAGTTCCAAAACGATTTTTTATAGTCCTAAGTATTCTAAACTCTTGGGTTCGCTCTCCTTCAAAGTAGAGCACTGTGTCTACCATATGTTCAAGAACCCTTGGTCCTGCAAGTTCCCCTTGTTTTGTTACATGAGCCACTATAAATAATGGAATATTTTTAGTTTTCCCAATTCTCATTAAATCATTTGTACATTCTCTAACCTGAGATACACTACCAGGAGCTGAAGATATTGTTGATTTGTATAAAGTCTGTATGGAGTCAATTATTATAAAGATTGGCTCTATATCAGCTATGTGCTCCTCAATTATATCTATATTAGTCTCTGATACAACATACAAATCCTTGCATGTTGCCTTCAACCTTTCCGCTCTCATCTTAATCTGCTCTTCTGATTCCTCTCCAGAAACATATAGGACTTTCCCGTATTTTAATGAAATACTACTAGCGCTTTGTAAAAGCAAAGTAGATTTACCAATGCCAGGATCTCCTGATATCAATGTAAGTGAACCCCTAACAAGACCGCCACCAACAACTCTATTTAATTCACCTATGCCAGTATCAAGTCTCTCATATTCGCTAGATTTTACTTCTGTAATACTTTTAGGTTTGCTTCCTGATGATAAGGTAACAGATCTTTTAAAATTAGTTTCACCTTCATTTTTAATTTCTTCTTCCATGGTATTCCAGTTGTCACATCCTGGACATTTTCCAAACCATTTTGGTGCCTCATATCCACATAAATTACACACATATATTTTCTTTATTTTAGCCATATTATATCAGCATCCTTAATTTATTCATACATTAACTTGTAGTATATTTCTTAAAATAAACTCCTATTACTTATAATTCAAGTATAACCTGTAAATACACTAATATATTTTAGTTAAACTAAACTTTAGCTCATCTTCATAGAATGAATTTTAAATTCTAACACTATAAAAAACCACTTATATTAAGTGGTTTATATATATTATTAAAGTACATAGTAATTATATACCTATTACTATATAAAGACAATGGAGTAATTAACTTGATTTCACGAACTTAAGCTCATTATTTTCCAGCTTAATTTCAACAACATCTTTTTTCTTAAAGTTCCCTTT
>DAMAVY010000361.1:0-3741 GCA_032077725.1 Clostridium sp.
TAATATCCTGCGCATATAATTACAAGGGCTAGTACTACAAATAAAAACTTCTCTCTTTTACTTATTTTCATTATAGTACCCCTCCTTTACCTTACAAGTTATAGTGAAGGTGAAAACTTCCTTATTTCCTTCAGCTAAGTCTGACATGATTCCTCCAATATGAGATTCTTCTATAAATTCAACTTCATCAATGTTATGCTTAAATTTTGCAATTGCATCTCTATTAGTAGAGGTTGCACTAATTTCTAAAATTCCTCCTGAAAAATTCATAGATTTAAAATATACTTCCTTAGGAATAGTGTAATTTATCTTATTTATAAGATCTGGATTTACCACATTTCTATGGCTTATAGATTCAAAAATAATATTTAATTTATCATTATATGTGGTAAGTATTTTTTTCTCATTAGCTACAGTTAAACTCTCTGCGTAATTAGCAGTAAATTCTTCTTTATTCATTTCACTATTAAGATTGTCTATAGAATTTTGCGTCCAATAAATCCCAAGGGTATTAACTATAAGGGTACTTAAAATACAAATTACAGCTATAATTGTAGTTATAAGGGCGATTTTCATCATTCCCCCGTCGTTTTCCTTTTTAGTATCCACATAGAAAAAATTCAAATCATTCATAACTTCACCTACAATCTTATAAATGCACCTAGTGCATTAATGTATTCTTCAATAGTTGTTGTATTTAAGTTTTTATCAAACTCTATATTATCTACAGTCCTAATTTTTATAGCATCAATTTCCGTTCTTATGGCAATATACTGATCTATTCCCTTTAACTTTGATGTACCGCCGTATAAATATATATGTTTAACTTTTTGGCCAGCACTTTTATTAGTGTAAAATTGTATTATTCTTGTTAAATTGCTTACCCATTCTTCTATAATTTCTACAACACCCTCATTGAGTCCATTTTCTTCTCTATTAAGACTTACATCAACTTCATTTTTCTTAATTTCCTCGGCTTCACTTATAGATACTTGTATATAACTAGCTATAAACTTATCTATCTCACTTCCACCAGTTGGCATAACTCTTATAAATTCTAGCTTACCCTTGTTAAGTATAGATATGTTGATATTGTTGCTTCCTAAATCTATATACATAGACACTTCATTCTTGTCTATTAAATCTGAGTTATATACATTAGAAAGGAAGTTTAACTTTCTTATAGAGTTATTTGTGATATCCAGAGAATATGGATTTAGAGATAAGGATGCTGCTAGATTTCTGTAAGAGTCCACAATGTTTTTAGGATATATAATTGCAAATATTCTTTGCTTTCTTACCTCATCAACTACAACTTCCCCTAACTTCATAAACTGAACCACATAGTTATTTAGATTTATAGATAGAAATTGCTGTATTTCATAATTAACTAAACTTCTTAATTCCTCATATTTTTCTACATAAGGTACTACAAGTTCCCTACTTATAATTGTAGAGGAAGAAGAAACTATAGCTAGATTTTTAGTCTTTATATTAGCACTCTTAATGGTCTCCTTTATTTGTAGTAAAAAGGAATCCTGATTATAAATTTCTCCATCACTAATAATATTCTCCGGTGATTTTATTTTTTTCATATTGTAAACTTTTATTTTACCAGCCTTAACTTGACCCTCAACGATTTTTATCTCACTAGAACCAATATCTAAAGCTGTAATTCTAACACTTTTAGGTCTCACTGGTCTTTCGTTTTTGTGTTTTTCAATCTTGAACTGAATATTTTCATAACCGCTTTTAACTTTCGTTAAATCAGAAAACTTTATTTTTTTATTCCATATAGATTCTTTTTTCTCAGCATGGGTATCATCATTAATTCCCTCGTGATAACCTTCCTCATTTAGCAACGTTCCATCATCTATTTGAATTTCTTTACTTTTAACTGCCTTTTCCTTGGATATATTAAATAAACTCAAAATCAGCACTCCCCTCTTAATGTTTTCTCTTATATTTCAAACCAATTTATGGATTCAAATTCACTTGCACCCTTGGATTACTTTCAAATTTAATGTATTGTTTCTTTATAATTTCTACTTTACTTCATATATTCTCCCTATATTTCCCTTATTTCCCGGAAAATATATTGAAAAAGGATACTTTTCCTCATGGTTTTACACCATGTATAGCCTATAAAAACCTTATTATAGACTTTCATTTATGCCTTCCTTAATATATTGATAAAAACTAATATTTAACATTTTAAAATTTTATAATGTTAAAATGTTAAAATGTTAAAAATTTATATAGTTATAATTTTAAAATTTTGTATAGTTAACTTTTTATATATTTAAATAGTTGTTGTCGCTATGGGGTTTCAGGACTTCCACCCTGAATTTGGTGACATTAAAGTTGTTTTAGAATTTAAAAAGATTTCTTTTTCTCATTTAAACATAAGTGCAAAGCTTTTAGGCTTTACACTTATGTAGTGATATTTTATTTTTCTTACTATTTTGCTGCTGTTGTTACTGCGTCAACAGACCCATCTGCCTTAATCGTAATAGTATATTTCGCTTTACCTGATTCTTGTGGTTTTTTAACTTCTAAAAGAGCCTCATCAATTGTTTCTACAACTGTTTTATTATTGTTAGGACCTGGGACTATTGTATCAGCTACTGTAGTAGCAGTTTCAGTTTCTGGTGTAACCACAATAACACCATTTCCTGTTATTGTTTCATCAGCCACTAGCATTAATACTGTTCTCTCAATTGTTGCTTCACTTTGTTTGTCAGCCTTAATCTTAGAGTTATCTTTAACTGCTTTGAAGTTTGGTATAGCTATTAATGCTATGATTGCCATTACTGCTAGAACTATGATAAGTTCTATTAGTGTAAATCCTTTTTTCTTTTTACCGTTTTGTCTTTTTATCATTTTTAAATGACCCCCTAAATGTTTTATTTTATTTTTATCTATTCTAAAGGGTTTCCCCTAATTAGACTCATTGACCTTTTAAACTTTATTTATTAATATAACTAAGCTTTATTTTTAGTTTCTTTAATGGCGTCAAATGTTTTCTAAACCACATTAAACATTTCAAACATTGGTGTTAGTATTGAAATTATTAAAAATCCTACTACCACTCCCATGATTACGAGCATTATTGGTTCTAACATTGTTGTGAAGGCTTCTATTGCCCTATCTAGCTCATCTTCATAGAAACTTGCTGTTTTGCCTAAGATGGTATCTAATTCTCCTGCTTCTTCACCAATTTTTATCATGGAGCATAGTAATGGTGGAAATAGCTCTGATTCCTTTGCAGAATCTGATAGTGGTTTTCCTTCTAGGATTTTTTCACGGACTGTCTTTAATGTATCTTCAGCAAACTTATTTTCAAGGGTTGCACCTACAAGTTCAATAGAACCAGCTATAGATAGTCCAGATCCAAGAACTGTAGATAATCCTCTAGAAAATCTAGCTACCATACCTTTTTCATTTAAAATTTTAAGAGGAGATTTCTTTAGCTTGAATTTACCGCTGAAGTAAATTCCTGCTTCAACTCTTGTGGTATAGTATTTAATTCCAATAACTACACCTACAATAACAATGCCTATTAATATACCATATTTTTTTATTCCAGTTCCCATAGCTAGTACTATTTGTGTCATCATTGGAAGTTCTGATCCTGCCGATTCAAACATGTCCATAAACATTGGCATTATATAAGTGAGGATAAATACAACTACAACCAATGTTACAGTTGCTAGTATTCCTGGATAAATCAGTGCATTT
>DAMAVY010000362.1:0-3738 GCA_032077725.1 Clostridium sp.
AGTAAACTTCTGACTCTTGTCCCTCTCCTATTTTATTTAAATTTGAAATTCCATCCACTTAATGCCCTCCTTTCAATTTTTATTTAGTGTTTTACAGAACCCCGAAATCTTTAATTTTTAATGGATCTGCCATACATATTTGCAGAAATTCACATAGCATTTGTAGAATTTTTAATCACCACAACAAAAAACATTATACCTTACATTCCATTGGCTTAATTATACATTTATGTATGACAAACCATTTTCTCTGATTTCATTTAGTTCCGTAGCGCTAAGAATACCTGCATTATAAAGGTTAAAAAATTCTTCGGATACACTTTGATCAAAAATAATCATATCATCTGTATTCACAGTTACCTTAACACCATTATCATATAGTTTTTTAATTGGATGTACTCTATAATTTTCTACCCTAGAAAGGCAAACATTACTTGTTGGGCACACGTTAAGTTGTATTTTATTGTCGGAAAGCCATCTCATAATACTTTGAGAGTTTGAAGCAGCGATACCATGCTGAACTTGATCAAGTTCTAAGGCTTCTACAGCTTCACGGACTAATTCGGCACTTCCAAATTCGCCAACATGTGCTTTTAAAATCAATCCATTATCTTTAGCTTTTCTAAATAATTTTTTAAACTTAGGTAAATCTGCTTCATCTCCATACATATCAATAGATTTAAAATAATTTTGAGCCAAAAATTCCTCTAACCCTTCATTTAGTAAATCAAGAGGTGTATATGAATTTAATGCAATTCCTGGTATAAAAACAATATCAGGCGCAAAATTTTTATGTATTTGTTTTATAGCCTGAACCATAACCTCTACGGAATTTCCAAATTCAGAAGCTTCCCCAATACTGAAACTCATATCAAGTATTTTAACCCCATCCATTTTCGCCTGAACAAAGGCTGCTTCTATTCTTTTTTCATATCCAGTTCTTTCTTTAATAAAGGGTTTTATATTTTGTAAATTCCATTCATTCATTTCATTAAGACTTTTAAAAATTGGAGCCTTTGGTATTGTCATACCAGTCCATGCTTCAATGTATCTTTTATTACCACCTCTTGGAGCGTGATTGTGTAAATCGCTTTTCGGTATCTTTCTCATCTCGAGTAAATCATTATTCTCTAATGCTTTAACAAAACTATTTCTCATATTACACCTCTCTAATTAACTCTTCATATGAAATTGCGTTTTTCTATCGTAAATTTTCATTAATACTATATTAAATTTTTACTAGATTCAGTTCACAAAATACTACAACAATACCATTTCTATATATAATTATATCATACAATTTATGTTATAATATCAATTTTTTACTTTACTTCTATTCAATTTTCAAAGAAGAATTCTAGTTTTAATTACTAACTTTTATAGGAATCGTAAAATAAAAATACCGTATCAGCCATCACAATAATGGGTGATACGGTATTTTATAAATTATCTTTTAAATCAAATGCAATTTTATATTTTTTTTAGTTATAAAATTCTTTTATACACTGACAAACATATTCAACTTCTTCATTTGTAAGTTCTGGATATATTGGTAATGCAAGAACTTGATTACACATCTTTTCAGTCACTGGGAATTGGCCTTCTTTGTATCCTAAGTATTCAAAACACTTTTGTAAATGTAAAGGTCTTGGGTAGTATACGCTAGTTGCCACTCCTTTAGATTTTAAGAACTCTGCAAGTCCATCTCTATTTTCAGCAAATATATTAAATACATAATAAACATTATGTTGGTTGCTTGATTTAATTCCTTGAACTTTAACGCCTTCTAAGCCGTTTAATCTTTCTGTATAAAGCTTAGCAACTCTTCCTCTATTCTCTATAGCATTATTTATATATTTAAGTTTAACTCTTAACACTGCTGCTTGCATAGCATCTAATCTTGAGTTATATCCTATGTAGTCATAGTGATATTTCTTTGATGCCCCATGAACTCTAAACATACGGCACTTATCAGCTAGCTCATCACTGTTTGTTACTATCATTCCACCATCACCATATCCACCTAATGTCTTAGTTGGGAAGAATGAAAATACTCCCATATCTCCTATGGTTCCTGAATGTCTATAGCTTTCTTCATTGTTCATTTGCCATCTCATTCCAAAAGCTTCTGCAGCATCTTCTAATACTTTTAAATCATGTTTATATGCAATCTCCATTATTTTATCCATGTCACACATTTGATTAAATAAATGTATTGGAAGTATTCCTACTGTATTATTACTTATTGCTGCTTCCAATTGACCTACATCCATACCACAAGACTCTTCATCAATGTCCACAAATACAGGTCTTCCGCCATGCTTTGCAAGACAAGATGTAGATGCTAAAAATGTGAATGGGGTAGTTACTATTTCTTTATTATTACTAAATCCAAGGATGTCTGATGCTATAACTAAAGCGTCAGTTCCTGATGCTACACCAATAGCATGTTTAGCTCCAGTAAAATCTTTTATTTCTTCCTCGAAGACTTTAACCTCATTACCTAATATAAAAGCTCCACTATCTATAATGCTTTTTATAGCTTTATCAAATTCATCCTTTTTCTCTTTGTATTCTCTTTGTGATTCAAAAAAGTTAACTTTCAAAACAATCCCTCCTAAATTTCATGTACCAATTGTACATAAATCATAAATAAATATTTTTTATTATGATTAATATAACTTAACCTTAAGCTATCCTACAATTATAAATAAGTAAGAGGTAAATATCAAGTCAAATTAAAAAATAATACCTACGCTAGTTTAACACTTTTTCCCTAATGTCAATGGTAAATATTTATTTATAACCTTTGATGTAGGTATCATCAACAGCAATATCACAATAGTTATCATGACTTCAACACCATACATTTGATGCTTTGTCATACTTGATATTAATGAAGATAACCAAATTCTCAGAATTCTATTATAATGATTGCTTACCAATAGAACAATAATCGTATTTCTGCCAATATACAATGCAGAATTATATACCTTTGTTTTTCTTATCATTTCTTTATTGCATATGTACATTGATATCCATATAAAAGATATAATTGATGTTATTGCTGCTAAGTAAAACAATATATAATTTCCATATTGTAATTTTCTCATGTTCACATATCCGTTTGCAAAAATTAAATATATACTAACAATAAAAGATATTATTATGTATTGTAGTTTTGGGTTATATATAAAATTTGACAACTTAGTATCCTTTAAGCTCTTAAACATATATCCTATGCCAAAAAACACGATAGCAGTAAAGGAAGCGTCCATTCCCCAAGGCAAACTAAAATCTACAACCATAGGATAAAAATATCCTATCAAAGAAAATCCAAAGATAATTATGCCTATGATAATTTTTCTATCCTTTGTTATTTTCAATATTAAATAAAAACATAATTCAACTAAGAATAAACTAGTTAAAAACCAAACAACTGCCCCAAAAGGAGAAGAGTTAGCGTTGTCCCACAAGATGCTCTTAATAAATTGTTTAACTGTCACAATTTCCTTTTGATTTCCTGTTACAGAATAGAATATATTCCAAAACAGATATGGTATTGTACCATATACAAAATAAGGCACAAGAAGCCCCTTGAATTTCTTCCAAAACAAATCTTTAAAATCAGCATATTTCACAAAACTAAATAAATATCCTGATAAAAAGAAAAAGATAGGCATGTGCCATGCATGGATATATATATCAAAGGTTACAGGAAGCCCAATATGACCCCAT
>DAMAVY010000363.1:0-3718 GCA_032077725.1 Clostridium sp.
CCTGAAAGATTTTTAACCCTTTTAAATACACTTTCTCCAAAAAACATAAACTTAGCTAGGTATTCTCTTGCTTTCCCCTCCTGAAGCTCAATGTCCTCTCTAAAGCATTCAAGAACTGTCATATCCTCATCCGTAAAAGTTATGTTTTGTTGTAAATATCCCACCTTAACACTTGCCCCAATGTGGATATTACCATTATCAATACCTTCTTCTTCTAATAGCATCTTAATAAAAGTAGATTTTCCGCTTCCATTAGCACCTATCAATGCCACTCTTTCTCTAAATCTAACTAAAAAGCTTCCTTCCTCTATTAAATGTTTATTATCAAAACTTTTATATAAGTTTTCAACTTTGATAACATCACAGCCAGAACGATCACTAGCTACAAAGCTTAATTTCATATTTTCTACTTCTATCTTAGGTTTTTCTATTATTTTAATTTTATCAAGCCTTTTTTGCATACTCTGTGCTCTAGTAATAAACTTTTCATTACCCGCTCCTCTATTTCCCCAGTCCAATAGCTGCTTTATGGAATTTTCTATGGCTTTAATCTTTTTTTCCTGTTCCTTATATGCCTCAAACTGAAGCATCATATTTTCTTCTTTCTCTTTAACATATGAAGAATAATTACCTTTATAACAAACACTTTCTCCATCTTCTATTTCTACAATTCTTGTAGCTACGTTATCTAAAAAATAACGGTCATGTGATACAACAACAACAGTACCTCTATAACTTTTTAAGTATTCCTCTAACCACTCTAATGATTCCATATCTAAGTGATTAGTAGGCTCGTCCAAAAGCAAAATTTCAGGAGCCTCTAGAAGTATTTTCCCTAAAATCACTCTAGTTTTTTCCCCACCGCTTAAAAGTTCAAAAGGCTTTTCAATAAAGTCTTCATGAAACTTTAATCCAATTAACACTTTACTTAGTTTCTCTTCTATATCATAACCGCAAAAGGTCTCATACTTATCTTGTAAAAAACTATATTGTTTTAAAAGTTTATCCAACTCTTCACCCTTTGAAATTCTCATTTTTTCTTCAAACTGTTTTATCTCTTTTTCCAACTTATATATATTACTAAAGGCAGAATTCAATATATCTTTAACTAAGCTTCCTTCTTTATAAGTTGGTATTTGCTGAAGATATCCTAAAGTAGCTCCTTTACTTATATCAATTGTACCTCCATCTAAACTTTCACTTCCTGATATCATTTTTAAAACTGTACTTTTACCACATCCATTTCTACCGACTAACGCTAATCTGTCTCCCTCATTCACTTGAAATGTTATATTATCCAACACTAAATTGGCTCCGAAATATTTTCTTATATTATTTATAGATAATTTTATCATTTATCTCTCCTCCAAAAACTCACTAAAGCAACCTTAAATTTTTTTTTAATTAAAATATGAAATATCTTTATTACAACTAAAATATGAAAACCACAGCTTATAATTATAAAATTTCAATAGAACTAATTTTATTATCAATGAAGAGTTCTATAAAATCAACAATACATGTCAACTTTAAAAGTATAAATTAAATTCTTGCCAAAAATCCGGAATGTTAATTAATTCATAAATATGGTTTGATTTACATTATAATTTCAATAATTCATATTTTTATTTCTATAGTATAATTCAAGCTGCATGTAAGCTATAATAGAACTATTCTATTATACTATTTTTAATCTAGAATAATTAAGAGGTGTTTATATGAGTATATCAGCAGAATTCCATTGTCATACAACTGCTTCAGATGGAAAACTTACCCCTTCTCAAGTGGTAGAATTAGCTAAAAACCGAAATGTAGAACTCTTAGCCATCACTGATCATGATACTACTGAAGGAATTGAAGAAGCTTTTAGTAAGGCAAAAGAGATTTCACTTAATTTTATACCTGGAATTGAATTAAGTTGTAGTCACAACGGGGAGAGTATACATATATTGGGTTATTTCAAAGGAGAAGGATATAAAAACAAAGATTTAGTTGAATTTCTACATATCTTAAAGATAAATAGAGAGTCAAGAGCTATAGCCATTGTTAATAATTTAGAAAAGTACTTTAATATAAAAGTAAATGTAAAAGATATGCTTGAATTAAGCGATGGAATTATAGCTAGACCCCATGTAGCACAAGCTATAATCAACGCTGGGTACAACTACGATTTCTCCTATATATTTGATAAATTTATAGGTAATGATTGTCCAGCCTATGTTCCTAACAAACATATTGAAATATCAGAAGGAATTGAGCTTTTAAAAAAATATGGTTGTGTAGTAGTACTAGCTCATCCAAAGCTTATACGAAAAACTCCAATAAAAGAAGTTTTAAAATACAACTTTGATGGTATTGAAGCTGTATATTATCAAAATTTCAAAAGAGAAACTGATGAATTTATATCACTTGCAAGAGTTAGGAATATGGTTATTACCTGTGGAGCTGATTTTCACGGGATATCTATAGATGATTCAAAACATGGCAACATAGGAGATATGACTCTCACTGAAGAAGCTTTTAACAAATTTATTGCATTATATAACAGTTAGAAAGATTATTACTATTATGCTAAGAAGTAGTATATAATTTATTCTTTGAAAGTTCACATATTTTGTGTATAATGTAATTTATAATCATTATTAAATAATGAAAGTACTCATTTATGTCATTATCGTATTTTAACGGAGGTAAACTATGTGGATTAACAATTTAATTAATATAGAAAAACTATGTATAAATAGCATTTCAACTCTAATTATATACCCTAAGAACTATGCTGATAAACTTCCTACAATTTTCTTTTATCATGGATGGAGTTCAAACAAAGACGTACATGTTAATTTGGGAAGTTTTTTAGCTTGTAACGGCTATATGGTGATAATACCAGATTCAATCAATCATGGAGAACGAGGTAGTCTTGACTATTGGCAAGGAGAGAGTGGTCTAAAAGAATTTTGGCCAACTATAATAAATTCAATACAGGAGTTTCCCGTTATATTAGATTATATTAAAACTAGTTATAATATTGATGAAAATAGAATTGGCATAGCGGGTCATTCCATGGGTGGGATGATTACTTCTGGTATTATAGCTCATAACAAAATGGTAAAAGCTGGTGTTATTATGAATAGCTCTGGTGCTTGGGTTCAAACAACCCTTGAAATTCTTGGTGATGAATACGAAGGAAATAAGTTATATATCGATAAAGGATTAGAAGAATTATCAATATATAGTCCTATTAATAATATAGAAAATTTCAAAAATACTCCTCTTCTTTTATTACATGGAGATCAGGATATTTTAGTCCCAATCAAAAGTGAAATCACCTTCTTTAATGCTGTAAAAGAACATTATGATAATAAGACTTTGATAGATATGAAAACCTATGACAGACTTAATCATTACATAACAGAAGCCATTGTATCTGAAACAATTCAATGGTTCAATAAATATTTGTAGATGCTATTATCACTTTACGTTACTTTATAGTTTTTTTGAATAAACTATATTAGATATTTTATATAACTTTAATAAATTGTAGCTTATATACTATGGAGGATTTGATATGTTTAGAACAATTATATGGTTTAGTCATTTTGCTGTTTCACTTGCACTTAAGGCATTCAACATGCCTAAAGTGCAACATTTGGAGAAACAAGGAAAATTTGAAGAGAGAGAGGTTTACATACATAAAGTAACCTCTAAATGGGCAATG
>DAMAVY010000364.1:0-3713 GCA_032077725.1 Clostridium sp.
TATCTGAATAAGAATTCTTATATAAGGAATAAACTATTTTTGCATCTGCAGTTGTTGATGACAATGTTATTGATGATGTTGGAGCAACTGCACCAGAACCTGGGTTTGCAGATACATTTGCAACTTGACTTTGTGTGTAAGTAAAAGTTTGAGTCGAAGTTGTATATGAGCCATCTGAAGCAGTTGCTGTAATAATTGCCTTTCCATCTTTGAAAGCATCAATAGTAACATCCACTGAATTTTTTGTACTTGTTACTGGTGTACTACCATTTAATGAATATGAAATTATTGCATTTGGTGTTGTTGTAGCAAGTTTAACTATAGAATTTAATGGTACAGCTGTTCTAGTAGCTACATCAGCAGTGATAAATTCAACAGTTGGTGTAGTAGCATGTACTAAATCTGCAGGATTTGTAGAAAGTAACTGTAATCCATTATAGTAACTTGCAATTGATTTTGTAATATTTACATAATCACCAGTTACACCAACAGAAGGGGCTATTCCCTTTCCACGTAATGTGGTTGTTATACCAGCTTGGCTAACTGTGTGATTAACAAGCTTTGTAACATCTGTTCCAGCAACCTTATCAAGTTTTACTGTGTCGAAAGAAACTAACATTCCCTCATATGCTCTATCTGAAAGTTGATCAAACATAATCTTGGTTGGAGTTGGAAAAACTGGATTTTCGTCACGCACAATTACATTTGTTGCGTCAACGGTATCCGGAACTATCTCCATCAAGCCATTAAAAAGTGTAGCTTTACCATAAACATATATTTCTTTACCTACATAAGAGGAAAAGTTTGCTTTAGAATTATCAATGCAAAGACCACTATTAGCATTCATACCATCTTGAATGTATAAAGTTCTATTTGCCGTTGAATAGGTACCAATACCTTTTACCCATGCATAAGTACCTACAGTGAGTTTTTTTGCATCTGCATTAGAAGTAATCGTTTGCTTATTAAAGGATAATGTAACTTCATCACTTGGCAAAAGTGCAGGTGATTTAGCTACAGCTTTAACTACAAATGGATTTCCACCTGAAAAACCACCTTCGGAAAGTGCTGTGAAAGGTCCAGAATACAATTTTGTAGAACCACCTACTGTTGTAGCTGGTGTAGTTCCATCTGTTGTGTAATAAATTTGTGCATTAGTATCTGCACAAGATAAAGTAATAGGATTAACATCTAAAATTGCAGTAGTAGTATCAGGAGTTACCACAACTGCAGGTGTTGTATACGCTGGATCTTTTGCCCCATAAAGTTGCAAACTACTAACACCATGGGTACCACCAGAGGCTACAGTGCCACCATTCTGTGAAACTTCAGATTTTTGTATAATCCTAATATACAACTCCTCTTGATTTGCAGCTTCCGCTGGCAATACCATTCCAAATTGCTCAGCTGGTTTCGTAATTTCAATTTTTACTGTATTTAATGAATCTGTATACTTGTTTCCAAAAAGAGTCCAATTTGTGCCATCAGTACTCCACTCTGTGTTGAAATCTCGTGGACCTGTGCCAGAAGAACGAGTATTAAAATTAAATACTAAATCTTTAAACCCCTTAGTTGATGTGGAAATCAACCAATACCCTTTGTCTGTTTGTCCGTTATATCCACTGTTTGAAATTGTTCCTGTGGAATAACCAAAAGTACCGGTATATTTTTCACTATTTCTATATAATTGTAATGTGGAATTTTTTTCAGCTGGCATAGTCTTATAAAGACCACTTGTAGCTGCAAAATCTGGTGCAGCAGCATTAATTGCATCAAGGGAGCCATAACTCCACGTTGCTATTTCTGTTTTTCCAGAAATATTTTGCGGCGGATTAACAGTAGATTTATTAGATGTGTCTACATCTGCCGCAAACACCGGTAATGCCGTGTTTATCGCTAATAAAAATGATAATAATACGGCTAAAAAGCGCTTTTTCTTTACCTTATTCATTTATTCCTCTCCTTTTTAAATTATTTATTATTATAATTAAATAATAATCAATGGAACCTATTTACTCTTAAACTAATTTAAACAGTTTTAAAAGTAACAGTGTGTAGTGCTAACATTACCGCCGAATGGCCGCCACTTTGTCTTACAGCTTCATCTATTCTTTTGTTTGTGATAACGTTTTTATAGACATTAAGTATAGATATCGTTTCCATATCCGCATAATTTTTCTTAAGTTTGTAGATAGCAGAGGTTGTAAAATCTAAGACTCTCGATTCTCCATTTACAATATACTTTTTTTCTATAAAATAATTATCATTAGTAGTAGTTACGCAAGGTTGTGCTTTTATATTATTTTTTTTCATTAAAATTTCTGCATATTTAAACAATTTTTCAGAAACTTCAAAATATTGTTCACTTTCGTAGGCTTTACTAATGTAAGTTATGGAGCCAACAGGCAAACTAGAATCATTTGTAATACAATCTCCCAAATACACAATACGCACAATTTGATTTTTTGAGCAAAGCTCAGTTAAATAAGCCATTGTTGATGTTATGCCGATTCCAACGGACATAACAATCAAAGGAATATTATTGAATTCCCCCATAAGCCCAACTTGTCCCCTAGTTTCAGTAAATACTTCTACCTTGTCCAGGTAATGTGCTGCAATCATTTTCACTCGATAGGGATCATCTGTAATTAAGCAAACTCTTGGTAAAACACATTTAAAATCATCTATTAAATTCACGAGCATATCCCCTTTCTTTTTTATTTTATTCCTATAACTTCGCCAATTTAGAATGAAACATTCCACTTAAAACAATTTTAAAATTATTACAAGTAATAATTTTTCTTATCTCATCTTACATTTTCAAATCCCTCTAATAATCTTTCTACTCAGCTATAGTATATATTTTGAAAGTTAATGTCATGTTAATCTTTATGTATTTAAATGTTAAAATTTCTATAAAGCATAGTAACATTTAATTAGACTAACTACTTAGTCAGGCAAAAAAACAATCCATCTAACTAAAGTTAAATATAAAGCCACGGACAAATTTATAACCATATGCAAATTCATCATAATACATCACTTAGTTAGAAAAGAATTATCCATAATTATACACTTATGCATACATTAAGTCAATATTGTAATAATTAAACTTAATCACCATAAATATATTAACTGAAACAACTTAATCCTGGGCAATACTAATTTTAGTATTGCCCAGGAATATATATGGGAAATTATAATCTAGAACTAAATCCTTTTTTCTGTAAACTTTGAAATTACCATAGTACAAACAGTATTACCTGCTGAATTTAGAAGGGTTGCTGGAGCATCAATTATTGTTGCTATTACAAGCATTATTGCTAATGCTTCTGGTGGAAACCCAAATATACTTAGTATAAGCATTTCTCCTATGGATCCTCCTACTGGTATAGCCCCAACTACAGCTCCAATTAAAAGTCCAACAGATAGTATAGAAAAAAGTGTACCCATGCTATTCATGTCTCTTCCGAATATGGCAAAGAGGAACATTATCTTATAGATTCCACCAATTACTGATCCATCCTTATGAATGTTAATACCTATTGGCATTACAATACTGGCAAGGGTACTTGATACCCCCATCTTTTTAGCAGCTTCAATATTCACTGGAATACATGCAGCACTAGAACAAGTTGCCAGTGCTGTAACTGAAGGTTCTGTAGCATTTTTCCAAAATACCTTTACACCTTCTTTTCTTCCCGCAATATATG
>DAMAVY010000365.1:0-3707 GCA_032077725.1 Clostridium sp.
CAAGCAGCTCTTACACAATCAAGTATTGATATCGAAGTTGCAGATAACAAAGGTAAATCAGAGTTGAGACTCGCTGAACAATTAGCATTAAAAACTCAAAAGCTTGCTGAAGCTGACAAGTATAAGAGAACACAGGAAGCAGATGCTTCAAGATATACAAAAGAAGCTGAAGCTGCTGCTAATGCGAAGCAAGTAGAACTACTAGCTAGTGCAGAAGCTTATAAACTTGAAACCGTTGGTAAATCACAGGCATTAAATATTAAGGTTGTTGCTGATGCAACTGCAGAACAAGAAACAAAAGTTGGTATTGCAAAGGGTACTGCAGCTAAAGCTTTAGTTGATGCTTACGGCGGACCAGAATTACAAGTACAACAAAGTGTTATGACAGCCTTCGCAGAAGCTCTAAAGATAAGCAAATCTCCACTAGTTCCACAAACAGTAATTATGGGTGGTACTGATGGAAAAACACCTAATGCAATGGAAGGTATTATGAGTATGGTTTTAGCTAATATGGCAAGTAACAAAGCTTCTATAGTGCCTAAAGAAGTAGATAATATTAAGGGTTAAGAAGCATTACCATCATATTTTTAATAACTATAATCAGATTTCTAAGTATCAGTATCATCGATACTTAGAAATCGTTATCCATGGACGTAGCCGCCCTAAGACTCCCACTTGAAGAAGATGGGAGTCTTAGGGCGGGTAGTCATCGGATAAATAGGCCATTGATATTAAATTTCCAGTGAGAAAGGGAGCAATAATGATACATCCCTTGTCAAGTAGACAAGGAAAATAATTAAATTATAAGTTCTAGTATAACCAGCGTTTAAAGAGTGCTGGTTATATTTTTATATTACTTGTTTTAATGCTTGTTGTTTTTTTTCTTCTATATCTCTCCAAAACTTGATGTAGCGGTTAGCTTGTTTGATTGGATATATAGTTGGTTCTGAGGATTGCAGAGCTTCTTGTCTAACCTGTCCACAGGTTTTACCTTTATATCGTTTTTGTGGATATTCATTTATGTAATAATCGAGTGCTCCATATATAGCGTGAATCATTTCTTCTCTGGACTCAATATTCGGATAGAGAATAAATAGCATATCCTTAAAAATTCCTTGGAATCCTTCACAAGGTCCGTTATCAATACATCGAGATACTCTAGACATGGATTGTGTTATTCCGTACCCCTTAAGCTTTGTTTTAAATACTGTTCTTGTATACTGGAAGCCTCTATCACTGTGATAAAGTGGCATAGCCTCAGGATAAGCGTCATGAGCCATTTCTAATGCTGTATTTGCGAGAGCAGTATCATTTCTATCTGATAAAGCAAAGCTAACAGGATATCTATCATATAAATCCAAAACAGGGCTTATATATAATTTTTCACCTGTCTTTGGAACTTTGATTTCTGTAACATCAGTACACCATTTTTCATTAGGTTTATCAGAATTAAAATCTCTTTTCAAAACATTATCAGCTATTTCCTCAGGCGTTGATTTTATGTAAGTATAGCGTGAAGATCTTCTATAAGAGGATTTAATATCATTTATACACATGATTCTATAGACCCTATTATGACCACATGTAAAGTGATATTTGTTTCTAAGTGTGTAATACATATTCATTGCACCAAATAAGGAATTGTTAGATGCAGCAACTTCGTTGATTTTCATAAGAATTTTTTCATCCTCTAATTGCTTTTCTGTAGGAGTAGAATGAAGCCATTTATAATAAGCAGCCCTTGAGATATTAAGATGCTTACACATGAAAGATATAGTCCATTTTTCGTCTGATTCATGAAGTTCCTTTATAAGTTCATAATCTACGATTTTATTGTAGTGAGTAGAGTAAGCTCGTTTTGCTTTAACTAAACCTTCAATCACCACCTTTCTCGCTCCTCGGCTTTTTTTAACAATTCATATTTCTTTCGATATTCTTCTTTTTCACGTTCTAGCTGAGAAATCTTCCTTTCAGCTTTTTCCAAGTCTGATAATTCATCCTCTTGTTTGCGTTTTCCACGTTTATCAATAAGTGCTGTTTCACCGTCAGCTTCATATTTTCGAACCCATTGATATAATTGGGCATAGTTACATCCATAAATCGCTGCAGTTTCTTTGATATTTCTATCGTGAGCAAGACAGTATTTAACGATTTCCATTCTATCTTCATAAGTAGTTTTTAATGTATCTGCCATATAGACCTCCGGTTTTGGAGCGTACTCCTTTAATTCTATATGATTATTATACATCTTTATCCATTTAACCAGTGTAGATTTTGATGGAATATTATATTTAACAATTAATTCATTCGGAGAAATATGGCCATTAAGATACTCCCTAACAACTTGTTCCTTGAATTCTTGTGAATAACAATTATTTTTGGATTTATTAATAAATACAGACTCACCATATACATTGTACTTTTCAGCCCAATTACGAACCACATTTCGCCCTTGTTTTCCCATATTCAGTTCTATTGCAATTAGACTAGCTGATTTTAAACCTGATAGGTAATCGATAGATGCTTTGACTTTTTGTCCAACTGTATAGTTTGATTTTCTAGACATAATAAAATCCCACCTTTATAGATAAATGAAATTTAATTATTTCATATGTCTACTTAAGTGGGATTGTATCATAAACTTGCCCCCTTTTTTTATAAGATAAATTTATAAAATTTATTTGATACCTTTTAAGAAATCTAATCTAAGATTAATTATACTGTAAATGCTCAACATTATTACTCATAACTATTTTTAAGTTTTCATCTATATACTCAATCATATGAATGCCTGTAGTCGATGCTTTGCATAAATTAGGTGACTTGTTTGTCCACTCAAGATTATTCATTTCTCGCCAATCACTAGAATATTCCACTTTTATATGTAGTCTATTTTCAATTTCCCTGGTTGTCTCAACAGCTAGTACTAAATCACTACTAATAATTTTTAGAACCTTCTCCCATACGCCTATTGCACTATTTTATTCCAATAAGAGAAATTAATCCATTTGCTAAGGTTTCTCCCCAAGATAAATAATCATGGCCGCTATTAAACCATTGAAAATCGACCTGATAACCTTTAGATTTTAATGTATTACTAAAATTTATATTAGTTTCAATCATTGTCTCCTTGTCTTCTAAAATTCCTACATTTAAATAAAACTTAAGATGTAGCTTGTCTATCTTCTTAAACTGAGTACTCATCCAGCAATCCCCGTTAGCACTACTAAAGCCTTCTGGCTTATACCAATAAGAACCCGATTGCGAAAGAATATTGCCAAAAACTTCTGAATAATTTAATCCTAAATAAGTTGCTGTTAATCCACCATAACTAAGTCCACAAATTATTGCTTCTTCAGGATTGCTAGAAATATTATATTTATGCTTAACCCATGGAATTAATTCTTTTGTAATAATCTTTCCGAAAGAATCACTACAGGTCAATTCTTCATCTCTTGTATCTGTTGAATCAATAAATATTGCAACTATAGGAGGTATTTTTTTAGAAGCTATAAGATTATTCAAAACTTCTATAGCAGAAAGAATATCGATGTACTCATTACCATCAGTTAAAACCATAAATCCATATGGTTTTTCTTCCTTATCATATCCATAAGGTGTGTAAACTTTAACTCTACGCTTGTACTCTAATTTTTTACTTTCAAATCTATATTCTTCTACATTGCCTGTTGGTACACCCTCTATTT
>DAMAVY010000366.1:0-3696 GCA_032077725.1 Clostridium sp.
TTATACATATCCTTTAGAAGAGAAAAAAACCTTAAATAACATAAATTTAGAACTTAGTAAGGGTGAAGTTCTCTTAGTAATTGGAAAATCGGGTTCGGGAAAATCAACTTTAGCTAAATCAATTACAGGTGCTGTTCCTCATTTTTATGGTGGTACTATATCAGGATGCATTACCATTGATGGAGTACCTCTAGAAGAGATGAGCCATAGTGAGAGAGCAAAAACAGTTACCATGGTTTTTCAGGATCCAGAAAAGCAATTAATGATGAATAAGGTTCATAGAGAGATTGCTTTTGGACTTGAAAACATAGGAGTAAGTGAATCAACAATTAAGAGGCGTGTATGGGAGGTCATGGAGTTTATAGGAATAACTGACCTTGCCGAAAGAGATATAACATCTTTATCGGGAGGACAAATGCAAAAGGTTGCAATAGCCTCAGCAGTGGCATATTTACCAAAATGTATTATTTTTGATGAACCTTCCTCTCAGCTTGATGTTTCTGCTGCGGAAGGGATTGTGAACCTAGTTAGAAAAATAAATCAAGAATTAGGAATAACAATAATCATTATTGAGCAACGGGTAAATAAATGGTTTGATATAGCCGATAAAATTGCCTATATGAATGACGGTGAAGTTGATTTTTATAATAGCAAGTATGATTTTTATAAAGGTTCTAATGAGGAAATTGTTAATTTTTTACCTGATTATTTAAAACTTACAAAAAAACTTTCATGGGATGACATGCCTAATGATTTTAAAGAAGCTAGGTGTAAATTATCTAATACATATTCTAAAGTGGTATTAGATAGTTTAGATTCAAAAATTGATAAAAATCATATTGGCGAAAAAATCTCAGAAGGCCGTAATAATGCTATAGAAATAAGAAAATTAAATTGTTACTTTGATTCAATTCAAGCCATTAAAGATCTTTCATTAAATATTGAAAAAGAAGACTTTATAGGAATTATGGGAGCAAATGGAGCTGGCAAGAGTACACTTTTAAATTCTCTTATTGGTCTTAAAGAATATAAAGGGAGCATTAAGGTATTCGGTAATGAAGTGAAAAAGATGAATATCAATAAGATAGCAAGTTCCATTGGATATGTATCACAGAATCCAAATGACTATATATCAAAATCAACAGTATATGAAGAATTAAAATTTACAATGGATAATTACAATGCATTTAATAAAGAAGAGTTAGAAAAGGTTTTAAGAGATCTAGATATTTACGAACTTAAGGATAAAAATCCAAGGGATTTAAGTGGGGGTCAAAAACAGAGGGTAGCCATAGGTTCTATATTGGTAATGAAGCCTAAAATACTTCTAATTGATGAGCCAACAAGGGGACTTGACCTTGAGATAAAAAATAAGCTAGGTAGGGTTCTGAAAAACTTAAATCGTAATGGAACTACAATAATAATGGTAACCCATGATGTAGATTTCGCCTGTGATTTTTGTAAAAGCTTTGCCCTTATGTTTAATGGTGAAATAGTATCAAAGGGAAGTAGAGATGAGGTATTAAGTCATGGAATCTACTATACAACTTCTATAAATAAGCTCTTTAAGAATGTAAATGAAAAAATTTTTACACTTAATGAAGGAAAAAAATATTTACTAAAAGAAGGGCAAGTATATGAAAAAATTTAGTTTAGTAATAACATCCCTAATTATTTTAGTTCTTATGATACTTACACTGCAAAGGGATATCCAAAATAGTTTTGCTTTACTTTCTACACTGGGGGTTTTAGGAATATTATTTTTAAGTTATTTTTATTTTGAGAAAAGTATGCTGGGTACTAAGGAGATAGCAGTAATTGCAACTTTAAGCGCATTTTCTGCTATCTCGAGAATTGCCTTTGCACCTATACCAAATGTAAAGCCTGTAACATTTCTTGTGGCATTATCCGGCTTTGTATTTGGCCCCTATGAAGGATTCCTTATAGGAAGTACATCAGCATTTTTATCTAATATATTTTTTGGACAGGGTCCATGGACGGCATGGCAGATGTTCTCTTGGGGACTTGTGGGAATTATTTCTGGTATTTGGGGGAGAAAAGGAAAAAGGGTAAGTGCACTAAAGTTTTCAATTATATGCTTTATTTACGGATTTATGTTTGATTGGATCATGAACTTTTGGTATGTTTTGGGATTTGTAAAACCAATTACAATACAAAGTGTTATCATGGCTTATCTGTCAGGATTAACATTTGATATTTTACATGGAGGAGGTAGCTTTGTTTTTTCAATTGTTTTCTATGATAGCTTTATAGATGTACTTTTGAGATACAAAAGAAGACTTGATATAACTTATATAAAAAATTAATGGAGGGGATTTTATGAAGAAGACATTTAAAAAGAATCTATTATGTTTATTAGTTGCAATGCTAATTGTATTTACTCAGTTTTTTACAATTTTCACAAAGAAAGTTGAAGCAGCTGAAGAATCTGTAAAGGTAAAGGTTAGAATTGAAGCTAATGACCATACTATTATTCCAGAAACAGAAGTTGATGTAACAAATTTTCAACTAGCACCCTATAACTGTAATGAAGTTGAAGGGGAACCTAAGGCAATACATGCTATAATTAAAGCTTTAGAAGCTAATGGACTTGATCCAAAGGACCAAAGTAAATTTAATTTTGGAAAAGGAAGTTATATATCAAATGTTGACGGAGTATCTCAGGGATCAATTGGCTCATTTGATGGTTGGGGATATTATGTTAATGATAGTTATACTGACAAGTTAGTTGGTAGTCATGATTTAGTAGATGGTGACAGTATAGTGCTATTCTACATGGAAAATTATGTATATGCACGTTATGGCTACTTTGATAAGAAAGTAGTTAGTGCAAAAACTGGGGAAGATATTACCCTTGATTTAACTGGTAAGTATTTTTTTCCAGGTGGTATTCCAAAAGAGGTGGCTTTAGTAGATAAAGCAAAAATAATTATTAATAATAAAGAAAGTGAATATGTTACTGATGAAAATGGACAAGTAAAGCTAAACTTTGATAAACCAGGAACCTATATTATTACTGCAGATAAAAGGGTAAAGGATTGTGACCCATTTGACTACAGTAAAACTGGTAGGCCTTTTAAAGATAGGGTTCTTGAAAATAGAATGCTAACAAGACCATATTGTAAGATAGTGGTTGAACAAAAGGATGAAGTTGCTCCAGAAATAACAACAAATATAAGTAAAACCTCAGTAACTAAGAGTGAGTTTGCATTTACGGTATCTGCTATTGACGATGTTGATGGCAAGGGTAATAGTGAAGTTAAATTTGGAGAAAATGTTATTGAGCCTAATGAAAATGGACAATATGTTGTTAATCTTTCTAAGGGAGAAAATAAAATATCTATTAAGGCGGTAGATAAGGCTGGGAATGAAGGAAAGAAGACTATAATAGTTACCTATAAAGAATTATTACCTATTGGTTCATACGATATCAAGACTGAATTAGAAAAAACTAAAAACTATATGGTTTCTAACAATGGTGATGAGTGGGCAGCTTTAAGTTTAAGTAAATTTGGTATCAAAGGTAATAAAGAAAGCTTTAACAATATAGTTAAGCAATTTAAGAGTGGAGTAGAGGAAGACGGGCTATCTGAGTATTTTTATAAAGATACAGATCTTGAAAAAATGATAATGTATGTTACTAGCCAAGGTTATAATCCTTACAACTTCTTAGGT
>DAMAVY010000367.1:0-3648 GCA_032077725.1 Clostridium sp.
GGTCCCTGGATTTAATGCAATACCAGCTTTCATTCCTAAGCTTTTAATATACTTTATAGTTCTATCTACATGTCTATCTGCTTCATAGTGAACTGTTATCATGTCCGCTCCTGCATCAGCGAAATCTTTTACATATCTTGCAGGGTCTTCAATCATTAAATGTACATCAAAAAATAGTGATGTTAAAGGCCTTATGGATTTCATTATTGGTGCCCCGAAAGATATATTTGGAACAAACATACCATCCATAACATCTATATGTACCCAATCCGCTCCATACTTCTCTATTTCGAGTATCTGCTCTCCAAGTTTTGAAAAGTTTGCTGATAGTATTGATGGTGCTAATTTAATCATTTTCTATTCCCCCTAGCTATAATTTCTTCTAAAGTTTTTATATAAAAGTCATACCTACCTCTATTAATTTTTCCTAGTTCTACAGCTTCTTTTATAGCACATCCAGGTTCTTTATAATGAACACAATTATTAAATTTACATTGATTATTATAATCTTCAAACTCTGGAAATAAACCCTGTAGTTCTTCTCTATTAATAAAATCTAGTTCTAATGATGAAAATCCAGGTGTATCAACTAGAAATCCTCCATTTACTCTTACAAGTTCACTATGCCTTGTGGTATGTTTTCCTCTTTTTAATTTGTCACTTATATCTCCTGTTTGCATCACTTCACTACCCATAATATTGTTTAATATAGTAGATTTTCCTACACCTGATGGGCCACAAAAAACAGTAATATTATCCGCTATCCTATCTTTTAGTCCTTCAATTCCTATACCATACTTTCCTTGTATATATAATACCTCATAACCTGAAGCTTTTATCATCTCTCCCACCTGCATACTGTTTTCACTATCAATATCCATTTTATTAAAACAAACAATAGGTAATACATTATTATATTCACAAAGGAGTAGGAGCTTATATAATAAACTTAAGTTTAAATCGGGATTTTTGCTACTAACTACCACAAATGCTTGAGTTACATTTGATACAACAGGTCTTAAAAGCTGATTTTTTCTTTCAAATATTTTAGTTATGACACTGCTTTCATTTTCCTCCTGGTCAACCAATACTTCATCACCAATCATAGGAGTAATTCCTGTATGCCTAAACTTGCCTCTTGCTTTACACTCAATAATTTTCTCATCAACATCTACATAGTATAATCCACCAATGCCTTTAACTATTACTCCTCGCATATAATCCTCCTAATCTTCATTCATTCTTAAGTTAGACTCTAAATCTTAAGTGAGAATCTAAACCTTTTATTTGGACTCTCACTTAATAATTTGGGTCTCATTTATGGTGCTATACCTTCTCCTGCTGGTTTTTCAGCCTGAGCAGTAAGATTTATTGTAGTACCCTTTTCTACTTTTTTACCTGCTTCTTTATCCTGATCTATTATTTTTCCATTCTTATCCCCTGTAATATTTAGAGTTAATCCAAGTGCGTTTGCTTTTGCGTTTGCCTCTTCTATAGACATTTTTCTAAAATCAGGAACTACAATCTTTCCTGCGTCTGGATCTACATATTTATAATAACTAACAATTATCTCTTTATTCACTTCAACCTGAGTTCCTGCAGCATCACTTTGATAGAATATTTTTCCGTCCTTACTCTTATCATCTGTTGTAGCAGCATTCTGAGCTCCAAGCTTAAGATTTGCCACTGATAATACTTGTTCTGCGTCTTTTATTGTAAGATTTGAAAGATCTGGGACTGCTGTCTTTTTAACTTCTTGTCCTTTACTAACTACAAGGTCAACAGTATCTCCTTTTTTTACCTTAGTACCACCTGCTGGATTTGTACTTATTACTGCCCCTTCTGGAATTTTATCTGAATAATCCTCCGTTGTATTACCTACTTTTAGCCCTTGGCTAACTATAGATTGTTCAGCTACACTTTTTCCAAGAGATGCAACTTCTGGGACAGTTAATTCCCCTGGTCCAGTACTTACCCTTACTTTAACTTCACTATCTTTTTTAACTGCAGTTCCCTCTGTTGGGAATACTGCAATTATAGATCCTTTTGGTTTCTCACTGGCTTCTTCACCTAAAATAGTGAATTTAAGTCCTAATTTTTCCACTGCACTTTTTCCTTCTTCTACTGTAAGATCCGTAATTTTAGGAACTTTAATTTCTTCTTTAGCTGTATTTCCTTTACTGTATACTAAGTTTCCTATAGCTACACCTAGAATAATTACTATAAGAACAGATCCAATACTTATTAATACTTTTTTCCATGTACTTACTTTTTTCTTTTTGTTGCCGTTTTCTTCATACTCATCATCATCTTCATCATCTTCATCTTCACTATCTTCTTCTATAAGTTTCTTTGAAGCATTACTAGAATACAAAGTATTTTGAAGATGAGTAGTATCCATTATAGTAGTAAATTCATTGTCCATATTGGATGGTGAAACAACATACATATTATTATTTTGAATACGAATTAAGTCTACTAACATTTCTGTAATATTTACATATCTTTTTATAACTTCTTTCTGTGTAGCTTTTAAAATTAAATTATTTAAGCTATTAGGAACTGTTGGAACTAATGTCTTTGGAGGTATCATTGTATCTTGAATATGTTTAAGAGCCACTGTTACAGCACTTTCGCCGTCAAATGGCACTCTCCCTGTTACCATCTCATATATTACTATTCCAAAAGAATATATGTCTGTTCTATTATCAACTATCTTTCCTTTTGCTTGCTCAGGAGAAAAATAATGTGCAGAACCAATAACTTTATTTGTGTGAGTTATAGTTTCTGAAGATGCTGCCTTTGCAATTCCAAAATCAGTTACCTTTATAACTTCATCCTCAGTAATCATAATATTATGAGGTTTTATGTCTCTATGAATAATTTTATTCTTATGAGCACATTCTAAAGCTTTGGCAATTTGAATTGAAATTTTTAAAGTTATATCTGTAGAAAGAGGTGCATTTTCTCTAATATATTCTTTAAGTGTCTTGCCATTTACTAATTCCATAACAATATAATTAATATTTCCTTCTGACCCTACATCATAGATATTAACAATATTGTTATGAGAAAAACTTGCAGTAGCTAGCGCTTCTCTTCTAAACTTTTCCATAAAATCCGCATTATTAGAGTACTCTGGCTTTAATATTTTAATAGCCACAAATCTATTTAAGATATTGCACTTAGCTTTATATACTACGGCCATTCCTCCCTCACCTATTTTTTCTACTAATTCATACCTATTACCTAACTTAGTTCCTATCATCTGCGCACCCACTCTCCTTCAAAAATGATAACCGAAATATTATCTCTTCCACCATTTTCCTTACTCATTTTTATTAGCTGTAAACACTGATCTTCATTATCATCTTGTAAAACCTTAAGTATATCTTCTTCACTAACTTCGTTTGTGAGTCCATCACTACAAAGTAAAACTTTTGATATATCTTTTAAGTCTAAGGTATAGTAATCTGCCTTAATTGTTGGATTTGTTCCAACTGCTCTCGTTATAACATTTTTATTAGGATGGGTTTTTGCTTCTTCCTTAGTTATGGTTCCATTATCCAAAAGTTCCTGCACCAAAGAATGATCTTTAGTTACTTTTATAAGTTCTTTTTCCTTTAAAACATAACATCCACTATCGCC
>DAMAVY010000368.1:0-3646 GCA_032077725.1 Clostridium sp.
ACCCTATCCGCTATCCCTCAAGCTCTAAGCATTATGATTGGCGGAAAACTCGTTGATTCCATAGGAAGGAAAAAAGTTTTGATTTTTTTCCAAAGTCTAGCTGCTATATTATTTGTTATTTGCGGATTTATTCCACCTTCATATAGTCTAATTATATTCATAGTTATAGCTTCATGTTGCTCATCGGTAGCACAACCCGCCTATGATTCTATGACTGGTGATATTACTACCCCAGAAAATAGAAAAGCCTCTTTTTCATTAATATACATGGGGTTAAACTTAGGCTTTGCTATCGGACCATTTATAGGTGGTATTTTATTTGAAAATTTTCTTCCTTTAGTTTTTATAGGAGATGCAATAACAACCCTAATATCAATTGGATTAATTGCATTTTTCATTAAAGAAACTCATCCTAAAACTATAACTTCAGAAAATAATAATATTAAATATAATTCAGATCTTGAAAAAGACGAGACTGGCTCCGTATTTAAGGTATTATTAAAAAGACCAATTTTGATATACTATGCAATATTAATGCTCACTTGCCAATTTGCTTATTCCCGAGGGGGTTTTGCTATACCAATTCAACTTAGCAAAATTTTTGGTTCTGGAGCAGGTGCTAAATACTTTGGAATATTAGCTAGTTGTAATGGATTTATAGTAATTATTTTAACTCCATTTATCACAGTGCTGACTAAGAGATGTAAGACTTTAAGTATAATTGCCACTGGCGGAATATTATACGCTTTGGCCTTTGGTCTCTGTGGGTTTATTTCGAAATTGCCAATGTTTTTTGTAGTTATACTAGTGATAACCATTGGTGAAATAGCTATATCTACAAATTCAGGTACCTTTATTGCGAATCTTACTCCAGCATCCCATCGAGGTAGAATAAATGCATTCTTACCACTTATATTTGGGAGTGGAAATGCTCTAGGCCCAGGTATTATGGGAGCTCTTATAGAGTCTATTGGGATGAATAAATCCTGGGTGATTGTGGCCTTAGTTGTAGGTGTTGGTTCACTCCTTATGTACTCACTAAATTACATGAAAATTAATACTGCAAAATAATAATAACCCTTTAGTTTTTATTGACTAAAGGGTTATTTTCATAAGTAAGAGTCCAAATTTTAAGTTATAATATCACCCTAGATTTTGTAATAAATTATCCAAGTTATCCTTGAGCTCTTTTGCCTCTTCCTTGGAAATATTTATTTTACATAAAACTTCCCTTGGAACATCTAGTATTTCACCTTTTAATTTTAATCCTGCTTCCGTTAATTCTGCTATAACTACCCTATCATCATTTACATCTCTATTTCTTGTAATTAATTCTCTACACTCTAATTTTTTTAATAGAGGTGTTAATGTACCAGAATCCAGATGTAATCTTTTTCCAATTTCCTTAACAGTCATCTTTTCTTCTTCCCACAATACTATCATAGTCAAATACTGAGTATATGTAAGATTATGTTTATCAAGAATAGGCTTATATAATTTTATTACTTCTCTAGACGCAGCATATAGAGAAAAACACACTTGATTTTCTAATTTAATACAATCATTATCACAATTCTTCATACAAAATCTCCATTTCAATGTAATGTATCATCTACACACTTTTAAGGACTTTAGATTATAATTTTTTCTTGGAATCCAAATAAGAAACTGCTGATAATGCAGCAACATTTCCTTCTCCTGCAGATTTTATATATTGATATGGTCTTCCAACTATGTCACCAGCAGCAAAACATCCCTTTAGATTAGTTTGCATTAATCTATCTACTTCTACATGATTATCTACCATTTTAAGCCCTGGAACTAACTGCCCTGGAGATATACTATCTCTTAATATAAATAACCCATCAGTAATAAGCTCTCTTGTCTTTAAAACTAACTTATCAATCTTATCTTCTCCTAGTATTTCTACTAAAGTATCATTTACTATCTCTATAGATGAATCTACTTCTACCTTCTCTGTATACATAGGAATATAGTAAACCTTTGAAGCTAAGGTAGCAATAAAGTTTGCTTCTGCTTCTTCCTTCTTATTATAAGAAATTATTGTAACTACTTTATTTTTATAGAGTGGAGCATCACAGGTAGCACAATATCCAACACCGCTTCCTAGAAGTTTTTCTTCTCCTTTGAATGGTTTTCCGTATTGAATTCCTGTAGCGAGTATTACAGAAGTTGCTTCATACATCTTCTCATTTACCATTAATCCAAAGTACTCTCCCATAGCATAAATATTATTTACCCTTTCCTCTGTTATGGTAATGTCCATAGCTTTTAAGTGTTTACGAAAATCTTCTGTTATTTCTTCGCCACTCTTTCCGTAAAATCCCAAATAATTATTAACTTCATGGGCTTTTATTAACTTATTTGAAAGATCTTTATTCCCAAAAATTATAAAATTCTTATTTCTTATCTTTGCATTCAGTGCCGCTGATAACCCTGCAGGTCCACTTCCAACTATGGCTATATCATATCTTTCACTCATAATGCTTCCTCCAATTCTTATAAACCATATAAATAAAATATAGGAGTAACTCCTATATTTTATTTGTTTTATTTATTATAGATGCGCTTCAACAGCTTCTTTTATTCTTTCTTTTGGAACAAATCCAACTATTTTATCTACACTTTCTCCATTTTTAAATACTGCCATTGTAGGTACTGAGGAAACTCTATACTGCGATGCGATATCAGAGCTTTGATCTACATCCACCTTTACAAATTTAACTTTTCCAGACATTTCTTTTCCTAATTCTTCAAATACTGGAGCTAACATTTTGCATGGTCCACACCAAGTTGCAAAGAAATCTACTACTACCACACCATCTTTTATTTCACTATTGAACTCACTTGAATTAATTATTTTTGCCATTTATTATTCCTCCTTAAATATCGATTTACCGAAATTCAATTTTATACAATTCAATTTTATAATATTAATTTACAATGTTTTTATTTAAAAGTCAAGAGATTATATTAAATCATTTTTATATAAATATTTTTATTTATTGTAACATTTAAATTATTAATTTAAATTATTTAAAAGAGTAATCTCATCGAAATTATTATATGAAATTCCAATGGATTTTATTTATTGTATCTCATTATTTCTAAAAATAAAGCTTCGAAGAAATAAATAAAAATGCAGAAAGAATGAATGCTTATATAAATTTTTAACATTTTGTCATTTTTTAATTTTAACTTTTTATCATTTTAACTTTTTATCATTTTATCATTTTATAATTTTACCATTTTAACATTTTACCATTTTAAAAAGTTGTTCTGTCCATGCGGGTTTGAGGGTTTTACTTATCTGAATTATACGCTGTAAGAGTAAAAAATTGCGTTAATCCATATATTTTTTTCTATAAAATAAAGTGTTCATCTACATATCCTCCTCCAAAACTATTTTACTTAACTTTTCTTCTAACTCTTTCCTGGATTCCTCATCACAACTGGCCACATTTCCCCTCTTATGTTCCATCTTTTCTACTTCCTTGCCTTGGTTTAAGTAAGTTTCAAACTTGCTTCCAAAGAGAGTAGTAGGAACTAAATATTGTTGAAACTTTGTTTCAGACCACTTAAACTTCATATTGTCTATTACTCCTTTGAAATCCTCCACTTTAAA
>DAMAVY010000369.1:0-3642 GCA_032077725.1 Clostridium sp.
AAGCTCTTTAGTCAAAATTATGGATATCTAAATGTAAAAACCATTGAAGCAGATGAGATATACCTAGAAAACACTATTGCTGATGTAGTTCGAGGTGGGAAAATTACTATAGGAGAAGGCTGCAAAATTAAGAGGATAGAATATAGCGAGAGTCTTAAAAAAACAAATTCAGAATCTGTAGTTGAAGAAGAAGTTAAGTTATAGTCTAGAAATCAATAATAAGGAGGTTAAGACGTGGAAGAAGAATTAATTTCTAAAAAAGATATATTAGATATCACTGGAATATCTTATGGTCAACTGTACAGGTGGAAGAGAAAAGAGCTTATTCCAGAGGAGTGGTTTATAAAAAAATCTAGTTATACAGGTCAGGAGACTTTCTTTCCAAAAGAAAAGATATTAGACAGGATAAATAAAATTATAGATCTTAAAGATGATATGCCACTTGATGATTTAGCAGCCATGTTTACAAATAAAACTAATATCGAAGATGTAAATGAAGAGTATGTTATAGATAAAAAGATTATAAGAGAAGAAACCCTTCCAATTTATAAAGATATATTTAGAGAGAAGGATGTATATACATTTAAAGATGTGCTTCTCATGAATATTCTTCAAAGTCAATTCGATTTAGGGAAGTTAACCATTAATGAAATAGAGGAAATGCTTAAGCTTATAGATAGAGAATACAGTAACATAGAAGAAAAAGATGGTTCTATCTATGTTATAAGAAGGCTAGGAATAGGGATTTGCATATTAGCTTATAAAGAAAAAATTGTCATTGATGATGGAAGTAAAATTATATTAGAGTTAAATGTAAAAAATGCCATAGAGAGTCTTAATATGAGGCTAACGCTTTAGCTTTCAATTGACGATTGACAATGGACAATGGACAATTTATTTAGTTGAGAGTTGAGAGTTCAAGGCTAAATATTTGAGAATTAATGGTATTATTTTAAAAAAAATAAAATGGGGTGAAAGAATGAATTTTGATAATTATAGTGATTTAAAAATAAATGATGATTTAGTTTCTGATGGAGGAAACTTTAAAGATGTACGAATTAGTGGAGATGGAACTATAAATGGGGATATAAATTGTAGAAGTGCGAATATAAGTGGAGATGCAGAGTTTAATGGAAATGCATACTGTGAGGAGCTCTTTAAAGTTAGCGGAGATGTGGATGTTAAAAACACTCTACATTGTGGAACGATGAGAGTTTCCGGAGATGTAGTGATTCATGAAAATTTATCTGTAGAAGGCGAACTAAAATCTAGTGGCGATGTTGATGTAGATGGAAAGATTAACTGTGGAAGCCTTAGAATAAGTGGAGATATTGATGTTAAAAAAGATCTCATTTGCAATGGAGAGTTTCACTTAAGTGGAGATGGAAATCTTTACGGAAACCTAAAAGGAGATAATATAAAAATCTCTGGTGATGTGGAATGTGAAGGTAAAATTTCTGGTGGGGAAATAGTAATATCCGGAGATGTCACAGTAAAAGGTGGTATAGAGGGGGAAAGGATAACTTTAAAAGGAGATACCAATAGTGAAGGCCTTGTAAATGGAGATGAAATATACATCAGCATGGCAGGAGAGCATAATATAAAAGAAATTGGTGGTAGATTGGTTGCAGTGACTGAGGATACTACAGGATATGGAATTAGAATATCACTATTTGGTAGTAAATATACAAATAGAAGAGGACTTCACTCTGAATGTATTGAAGGAGATGAAGTAATTCTTAAAAATTCAATGGTAAATGTAGTAAGGGGAAAAAATGTTACAATCGGAAAAGGCTCCATAATAAATAGAGTTGAATATACTGGGGAACTATTAATAGTTGATGATGGAGTAGTTAAGGAAAGTGTAAAGATGTAATAATAAAATTCTATTACAACTTATACAAATATCATTCAAAAAGGGGTGGGGATATGATATTAAAAACTAAAATCATAGATGCTTATTTGAACAGAGAAAATGTTGAAGAATTTAAAGAGCATTGGATATATAGTTCAATTGGTCAAGGGGAATTTAAGGGGAAAAACATCTTTACTATACCTAGTAAAGAGATGTATGAGCAAGTTAGAGAAATGTATAAAGAAATTGAAAAAGAAATACTTAATTTTGAACCATATAATATTGAAATTTGGTCCAGGTTATTTCCAAAGTGGAAAGATGATTTAAAAGAAATAGAAATATATCTAATTATTGGACTACCAGAGCCCAATGATGCCACTGTGATACCTAATTTAGAAGGTAAAAATGTAATAATATTTGACTTAGGTTGCTGGGTAAAATATTTAGGAAAAGTTAATATTACAGAACTAGTAAGAAACCTATTGACTCATGAAATTTGTCATATACTTATAAGTAAGAATATTCCTGAAATTGACTTTGATTATGAGAATGGGACATACTTATCAAAATTAAATTCTTTGGTTTTTAATGAGGGAGTAGCACACTTGTTAGCTTATAATTCAAATATTTGTGATGTTGAATGGCGTGGAAATGAGCATACAAGTATTAAATTAAAATCACTTTTAAAATTAAAAGAAGCACTTTCGGAGGATAACATAGAAAAGCAGAATACATATTTGTATGATGCGGTGTTTGGGAATTTTTATGATAAGTATGGGGGTATGATTGGCATGATGTATTTTGCTGATATATATATGGAAACAGGAGTACAAGGTTTAGCTAATGAATATAAAGCTGGCTATAAAGATATAACAACCAGGATATTAAAGCGTTATGAAGAAATAAAGGGGGAAAATTATGGGGGAAGAAGTAAAAATACAAGATAAAAAAATAAAACTTTGGAATAAGGACTTTTTCTTACTTTGGCAAGGACAATTGGTATCAATGCTTGGGGACATATTATATTTGATAGCATTGGATTTCTGGATCCTTGATAAAACAGGTTCTACAGCACTTATGGGACTTTTAAGTGCACTCACAATGTTACCAAGATTAGTACTTGGGCCATTTGCGGGAGTATTTGTAGACAAATGGAATAGAAGAAACATTATAGTTATAACAGACTTTATAAGGGGCGTATTTGTAACCTTTGTAGGTATTGCTGGAATATTTGGTTTTATTCAGGTTTGGATGGTATTTGTGGTTGGGATAATAAGTGGATTGTGTTCAGCTTTTTTTTCACCAGCAGTTACTGCAATAAAACCTGAATTAGTACATGAATCAAAGCTAGTAAAAGCTAATTCTGTAACAAGTCTTGCTACATCAAGTATGGACATGGTAGGAAATGTAGTTGGTGGGATTGTATATGTAGCTATAGGAGCGCCGTATATGTTTTTAATTAATGGTATTTCATATATAATTTCAGCATTCACTGAAATATTTATCAGAGAGCCTAAAAGAGAAAAGACCAGTGAAAAAATAACCTTTATAGAGGATTTTAAAGAGGGTTTAAAATTCCTTTGGAATTTCAAAGCTTTAAGAAATTTTTTCATATACGCGTCATTATTGAATTTATTTGCTAATGCAGCTATAATTCTAATACTGCCATATTTTAAAATTACTGCATTTTTAGGACCTAAAAAATATGGTATTTTCATGGCATCAATATCCCTTGGAATGTTATCGGGAAGTATAGTTTTATCAATTATTAATATAAGAAAGAAGCA
>DAMAVY010000370.1:0-3634 GCA_032077725.1 Clostridium sp.
AAAGTAGTTAACACAGGGTACAATTATGTTATGGAAAGATTTGGTCAATTCTATAAAGTTCTAGAACCAGGCTGGCATTTTACAATTCCTTTTGTGGACTTTATTAGAAAAAGGGTATCTGTAAAACAACAAATACTTGATATAGAACCTCAAAACGTAATTACTAAAGATAATGTTAATATATCAGTAGATAATGTTATTTTTTATCAGGTTTTAAACCCAGCTGATGCTGTTTATAACATAGAGCATTATGTTAGAGGGATAATGTACACTTCAATTACAAATATGAGAAATATCTTAGGTGATATGACTTTAGACGAAGTATTAGCAGGAAGAGACCTAATAAACTCTAAACTACTAGAAATCGTAGATAAAGTTACTGATGCTTACGGAATAAAAATATTGTCTATTGAAATAAAAAATATAGTACCACCAGCAGAAATTGAACAGGCAATGGAGAAACAAATGAGAGCTGAAAGAGATAAAAGAGCAACAATTCTTCAAGCTGAAGGTTCAAGACAATCTGAAATAGAAAAAGCAGAAGGATTAAAAACAAGTAAAATACTTGCTGCAGAGGCTGAAAAAGAAGCCAATATTAGAAGAGCAGAAGGACTTAGAGAATCACAACTCCTTGAAGCAGAAGGTAAGGCGAAGGCTATAGAAAAAATTGCTATTGCAGAAGCAGAGGCAATCAGAAAAGTAAATAAGGCTATAATTGAGTCTGGTACAAATTCAACTGTTATAGCTCTTAAGCAAGTAGAAGCTTTAAAGGAACTTTCATTAAATCCTGCTAATAAGTTAATACTTCCTGTTGAAGGACTATCTTCTCTAGGTAGTATAGCTGCTGTGGCAGAGGTATTAAAAGCAAGTAAATAATATTAACCACTTCTTTAAGAAAAAACTTAGAGAAGTGGTTTTTTTAAATCTCTTATTAAAAATAATTTATTTCCATTATCATCTAAATTTCTCTTCCCAAGTGAAATCACTGTGTTATAATGGTGTAAACCCATGAAAAATAAAAGGTAGGTGATTAATTTCATGAATAATTTGTATGTTGACTTAAATTTATTGTTAGAGCTTAGCTTAATGGAAACCAGGGGAGAGGGCGAATGCTATTTAAACCTTAACGATGGTGAATTTTCGTATATTCCTCAAGGGATTATTGATGCATTAAAGGATAAGTCAAAATTTGATGGACTTGAAAGCTGGGAAAGAGAATTAGCAGAGGAAGCAGAAGATATAGTTATGAATTATAATGATAACTATTTGTATATTCCACTAATAAAGGAAGATGTACTTGTTGAAGCTATGAAAGGCTTCTTAGAAACTTTAAATTCAAATGAAAAAGATGAAATTAATAGAAAGGTTGATTGGTCAAACCCACTATTGACATTCAATAAAACTTTAATAAGTAATGATAAATTAGATGGTTATTATGTATTCAGGGATAAATTTTTGATAACTCATCTAATAAACTGGCTAAAGTCTAACAACGTAAGTGTGCTTTAATTAAAACTGTTTTCTTATGATAAGTTTACTTAACTGAATTGTCTTATTATTGTAGATATGTCTCACTTTAAATCACTTTATTAGTGCAAGTGAACTATGGCAAAATAACTTTATAATAAAAGAAAGACATAGAATTCATTTAAAGAATTCTATGTCTTTTTTTTTGCGTATATATATATTTATTTATTTAAAAATGGTGTTTCTTTTTCAATGTATACTTTATGCCAAATTAAGAATATAAGTATTGTCCATATTTTTCTGCTTAAATCAAATGGACCTTTTCTATGATCTTCAACTAACTTTATTGCAACTTGTTTATTTATAAATTCATCAGCATTACTTTTTTTTATAATATCCATAGCCCAGTTATAAAGTTCATCTTTAAGCCATAGTCTTATTGGAACTGGATAACCAAGTTTCTTTCTATTCATTGCTTCTAAGAATGGCAATTCAGATTTGAAAGATTCTCTTAATAGATATTTTGTAGTACCATTAATTTTTTCGTCTGGAGTAAGTCTTGAGGCAACTTCGAATACTTCCTTATCCAGGAAAGGCACCCTAAGCTCTACAGAATGAGCCATAGTCATTCTATCTGCCTTAACTAAAATATCTCCAGTAAGCCATGTATTAAAATCTACAAATTGCATTTGAGTGGTTGGATCATATTTTTCAGCTCTATTATAAATATCATTCATAGCGTTTTTAATTGTATATTTTGAATCATATTTTGTAAGTATATCAGGTTTCTCAGCATCAACAAAGATTTTAGCATTACCTACATATCTTTCTCTCATTGGAGTACAGCCTCTTTCAATGAAGCTTTTTCCTCTTGTACCTTGTGGAATGTGAGAAGCACCTGCTTTTAAGGCACTCTTAATAAATCCTGGTACATAATCGAAAGGTTTTAAAGAATTAGGTTCATGATAAATTGTATATCCACCAAATACTTCATCGGCTCCTTCACCAGATAACATAACTGTAACATATTTTGCAGCCTCTTGTGAGATGAAATATAGAGGAATAGCTGCTGGATCTGCTACTGGCTCATCCATATGCCAAATTATTTTAGGTAATTCATTAGCAAATTCTTCATAAGAGATAACTCTACTAATGTTTTCTAATCCTAATAGATCAGCAGATTCTTTAGCTAAATCAATTTCGCTATAGCCTTCTCTGTCAAACCCTATAGTAAAGGTCTTAAGATCAGGTTTGTGTTTTTTTGCTAGTGCTGCTATTACTGTAGAATCTATTCCACCAGATAGAAATGCTCCAACAGGAACCTCTGATTGCATGTGAAGAGCAACTGAATCTTCCATAACATTACGGATTGCTTCCATTTTTTCATCTTTAGGACCTGGAGTAGGGTTAAATTTAATTGAATAATAACAACTTATTTCAGCTTCTTTACCAAATTCTTTCTTTATTACATGTCCTGGTTTTAAAATATTAACATCTTTTAATATTGTATTTGGTTCTGGAACAAATTGAAATGTAAGGTAATCATGAAGCGCCCCATTATCAATTTCTGTACAGTCACTATCAGGGTTCACATGGAAACTTTTAAGTTCAGAAGCAATATAAAGACCATTCTTATTTTCTGTATAGTAAAATGGCTTTATACCAAAAGCATCTCTTGCTCCTAGTAGAGTTTTTTTCTTTTTATCCCAAATAATGAAAGAAAACATACCTCTAAGTTTTTCAACAAACTTATCACCAAGGTCGGTGTACATTGTAGCTATTACTTCTACTTCTGAATTAGTTGAAAAGCTATATCCTTTTTTAATAAGTTCATCTCTTAAATATATATAGTTATATATTTCTCCATTAAAAACAATCTCTAACTCATCTTTATAAGAATAAGGTTGAATACCGTTAGTTAAATCTAATATACTTAATCTTTTAAATCCAAGATATACATTATCATCCATATACTCTCCGTCTTGAGTAGGGCCTCGATGTTCAATAATCCTTCTCATATCTCGAAGAGCTTCTTTATTTTCCTCTAATATAGTAGAGTTACTATAAAATGTTACAAATCCGCACATTGTTAATCCTCCTAAGTGTCTCTTTACATATAAACATATTTTACAATATATAATTTTTTTATCCAATATATTAGTATTAC
>DAMAVY010000371.1:0-3633 GCA_032077725.1 Clostridium sp.
AAGTATGGTGCTTATTTTACTTGTAGAGCAATTGTAATTACAAGTGGTACTTATTTGAAGTCACATGTAATAATAGGGGACGTTGTAGTTAATGAGGGTCCGAGTGGATTCTTGCCAGCAAATGAATTATCTAAATCATTAGATGAGTTAGGAATATCATTAAGAAGATTTAAAACGGGTACTCCAGCTAGAGTTAATGCTAGATCAGTGGACTTTTCTAAAATGCAAGAACAAGTGGGCGATGAAAATATAGTGCCGTTCTCCTTCATTAGTGGTGATATAAAAAGAGATCAGATATCTTGTTATTTAACGTATACTAACAGTAAGACTCATGAAGTTATATTACAAAATATTGATAGGTCACCATTATACAATGGATCAATTAAAAGTACAGGACCAAGGTATTGTCCATCAATAGAAGATAAGGTAATGAGATTTAGAGATAAGGAAAGACATCAATTGTTTATTGAACCAGAAGGAGAAAACACTGAGGAAATGTACGTTCAAGGTATGAGTAGTTCACTTCCTGAGGATGTTCAGTTAGCTTTTTTAAGAACGATTGATGGACTTGAAAATGTAGAAGTAATGAGGACTGGATATGCTATCGAATATGATTGCATTGATCCTACTCAACTAAAGTTATCCTTAGAATTTAAAAATGTAGAAGGATTATTTTCTGCTGGCCAAATAAATGGAAGCTCCGGGTATGAAGAAGCAGCAGGACAAGGGATACTTGCGGGTATAAATGCTGCACTTAAAATTAAAGGAAGAGATCCATTAATTTTAAGAAGGTCAGATGCATATATAGGTGTTCTAGTAGATGATTTAGTTACAAAGGGAACTAATGAGCCATATAGAATGATGACATCTAGAGCAGAGTATAGACTTTTATTAAGACAGGACAATGCAGATTTAAGATTAACCGATATAGGCTATGAGGCTGGTCTTGTAAGTGAAGAAAGATATGAAAAGTTCAAGCAAAAGAAAACAGAAATAGATGCGGAAATTAAAAGATTAAAAAGTGTACAGATTACGGGCAAAATGGAAGTAAATGAATTTTTAGAGAGTAAGGGATCTGCGGAGCTAAAAAAACCAACCTCACTATATGAATTAATAAAACGTTCAGAGTTAGATTATTATAATGTAGAGGCATTGGATCTTGAAAGAAAAGAGTTAAGTAGTCAAGTTACAGAACAAGTTAATATAGTATCTAAGTATGAAGGGTATATAACAAAACAATTAGAGCAAATTGATCAATTTAAAAAATATGAGAATAAAATTATACCAGAAGATTTGGATTATACTTTAATTAAGGGGTTAAGGACTGAAGCTATACAAAAATTAGATGCGATTAAACCAGTTAATATTGGGCAAGCATCTAGAATTTCTGGAGTTTCACCTGCGGATATAACGGTACTTCTAATTTCTTTAGAGCAAAGAAAAAGAATGTCAAACAAGGTAGAGTAATAATACAATTATTTGAGATGATAAAAATATAATAATAAGTTACTATATACCTACTAGTTATTTTATGTTTATAATTGGTAGGTTTTAGTTTAAAATAGAGATACAAGTCAAAAATCATATTATAATGTTAAAAGACAGAGTAATTAACTGGAGGTTAAAATGGAGTATTTTGATATATTAAAAGAAGCTTGTAATAATGAAGGCTTAGACTTTAATGAAGAAATGTATAATAATTTTATAAAATACAAAGATCTTATTCAGGAGTGGAATCAAAAGATTAATTTAACAGCTATAACCGAAGATGAGGAAATTATAAAAAAACATTTTATAGATTCTATTAAAATTTTTAAGTTTCCATATGTTAAGAAGGCAAAATCTATTATTGATATTGGAACAGGTGGAGGATTTCCAGGTATCCCAATGAAAATAGTAAATAAAGATAGTTCAATAGTTTTATTGGACTCATTGAATAAAAGAATAAATTTTTTAAATGAAGTTATTAATGATCTTAATCTAAATGATATTAGAACAATTCATGGTAGAGCAGAAGATTTTGCTCAGAACATAGAATATAGAGAATCATTTGATTTAGCAGTTTCTCGAGCTGTTGCGAATTTAACTGTACTTTTGGAATTATGCCTACCTTATGTTAAGGTTGGTGGGTATTTTGTTGCATTAAAAGGGCCTTCTTTAGATGAAGAAATTAAAACTTCTGCAGTTGCGCTTAGAGTACTTGGTGGTACTATAGAAGAAATAATAGAGGTTGATATAGAAGGTAGCGATTTAAAGCATAATTTGTTAATAGTAAAAAAGAACAAAACTACTCCTAAAAAATATCCAAGAAAAGCTGGAATGGTAAATAAAAATCCAATAAAGTAAAATTTGTAAAAATATTTATATTAATTGCGTTATTTTAAAGAGGAATTTAGAGATTAATATAGAATTTGAATTAATTAGAAGGAATTTCATAAAAGGATGGTATAAAATGGAAAATGCTGTTAATTATATAGAGATTGATTCAATATGTCCAAACCTTTATCAACCAAGAAAAATATTTGATTCTCAGGCAATAAAGGAACTGGCACAATCAATAAAGATATATGGAATAATTCAACCTTTATCTGTTAGACAGATAGGTAAAGAAAAATATGAGTTAGTTGCTGGTGAGCGTAGGTTAAGAGCGGCAAAAGAAGCTGGTTTATCCAAAGTACCTGCTATTATAGTAAACATCAATGATAAAGATTCTGCGGCGATTGCATTATTAGAAAATTTACAGAGAGAAGATTTAAATTTTTACGAAGAAGCATTAGCGTATAATAATTTAATTAAGATACATTCTTATACACAAGAACAATTATCTGAAGTTATAGGAAAAAAGCAGTCAACTATAGCTAATAAGCTAAGGATTTTAAAATTAGATGAAAAAATAATTAGTATGTTAGTTGAAAATAAATTAACTGAAAGACATGCTAGAGCTTTGTTAAAATTGCCAACTAATGAACTTCAACAAGAAATTTTAGAATGCGTTATCAAGAACGAACTCAATGTTAAAAAAACAGAGGAATTGATTGATAGGAGATTATTGAAACTTGCACATTGCGAAATTGCTTCAGATGGTAAGAAAAGAATAAAAGGTGCATTTAGTCCTGCTATATATATAAATACCGTAAAACAAGTTTTTGATAAATATGGTGTTGAAGCAAAATATCGTTCGAAGGAATTAGAAGATAGTATACAAGTAACTATTACTATACAAAAAAAATAGCAATTTGAAATTGTACTACTGAATGTTTCACGTGAAACATTCAGTAGTTTTTTTATTTTTGCATAAATTCCATGATAGAAAGTATTTCTAAATACTTATGTAATCATATCTAATAAAAAGTTAAAGAACTAGTATATTAAAATATAATCTGTAATATTGTTGATGGGTGTATATATATTAAAAATATTTTTAATATGGTTTAAAATATAATGTACAAATATGAAGTATATAAAAGCTATTAATATGATGATTATATATACATGAATTTACCTTATATATAATGATAAAAAAGTATAAATAAACTCAAATTTATAGAAGAATTACTTTAAATAAAAACTATATCAATATATAATATAAATACATAGTAAAATCATATTAATTTATATGTATTGTAAAATAAT
>DAMAVY010000372.1:0-3629 GCA_032077725.1 Clostridium sp.
ACTTTAGTGGCTTTTGGAACCAGTGTGCCTGAATTAAGCACATGTATTGCAGCTGCAAAAAATAAACATGGTGGATTAGCTATTGGAAACATAATAGGTGCAAATATTTTAAATATATTGTTTGTAGTTGGAATGTCCGTTGCATTAACTCCTGGTGGTATATTGGTAACACAAAATTTCTATCAAATTCATTTCCTAGCACTTGCTGTAGTTCTTTCAGTTTTTGGGTATTTCGCTTATAACAAAAGAGTAGATGACATCAGTAAAAAGGAAGGAATTATATTAATTCTTATTTATTTAATTTATTTGATTGCAAATTTGTTTAGTTCATTTTAAAGGGATATGAGTTCTCATGGAGTAATAAAGGATAACGTTTAGTTTCAAACTATGAAAAACCTGTAATATATAAAGTGAAAAGGCCTTCTATGATAAAATATATATCATAGAAGGCTGTTTTATTATGGTAAAATAGAAAATTAAGTTATAAAGTAAGAAGACCAATGCAGAACAAGAAAAAACTAAGACCTATATTTATAGCCTATTATAAAAATTACATTATTGGTTATATAAATTAATTTAATAATAAAATGTCAGAAATGTAGAGGTTGATTCGTTATATTTAATAAGAGTACTCTTAAAGGAAATGGAGTGATTAAGTGGAGATTTCATCAGATGAAAATTTTCAAATAGACAAGGTAACACAACTTTATGAAGCATATGAAAATAAAATGTATGGTATTGCATATTCAATTTTAAATAATGTAGAACAAGCTGAAGATGCAGTTCATGATGCATTTATAAAGTTAATTCCACATATTGAAGATATCCAAAGGGTAGATAGTCTAAAGGCAAGGCGATTAACAACATATACTATAAAAAATATTGCCATAGATAGATATCGCAGAAATAGGAAAGAAACTCAATTATTCACTAAAGAGGTAGAAAATAAAACTATAGGTAAAAACCAAACTGAAAATTCTTCAGTAAGAACAGTAGAAGATAGACATATGATAGTACAATTACTTTCTAACTTACCACAAAAATATCGTGAGATAATTCAGTATCGCTGTTTTTATGAACTTAGCTATAAAGAGATATCATCAATATTAAATATCAGTGAAGATACAGCAGCTAAAAGGTATGAGCGTGCTAAAAAGATGGTAAAAGAAATGATAGGAGATGAATTGTATGGATAATAAAAATGATATTGATAGAATTCTATATCTTTTAGGTGAAGAAAATACCTTTCAAGAATTAAACAATTCTACAGAGGTACATGAATTCTCTGAAAAATATAAAAAGGAGAAGATAAAAATGATTAAAAATCATAATTGTATAGACATTACTACTAAATCTAATAGAAAAGGAATGTCAAGAAAGAAGATAATAGTACTTATTGCAGCCATTACAGCTACCTTGGCAATATCTGCTACAGCCTATGGTGCTGTTAAAAAATATATAGTTACAACCAGCAGGAATGAAGAAACAGGAACTGTTACTAGTGATATTCAAACAGATTCTACGCCAACAGTAGTGCCTGCAATTAAAGTGACTCCAGGATATCTTCCTGAAGGATATATAGAACCTGAAAATGCTCAAGGAAAATATTTTCCAAATGGCGATTATAGTCTAGGTGGTATAAGCATTATGCCACCAATGTATACAAATCATATTGAAGATATTTACGTTAGTGATGTAGAGGAAACTATCCTTGGAGGTATAAAATCACAGATTCTTACAAGAGAAGGATTGGAATATAAGTATATTATCAATATGTTCTATGAAGAAGGAGGATATGTTCTTAGCATTTATGCCGCTGATAATACTTCTTTAGAAGAGCTTATAAAAGTAGCAGAAAATATAAAGTGTGAAGAAATACCAGGAGAATTTATAGATCTTGAAGCAAAGAATCCAAGCGAACAGTATACTCAAGTTAAAGTAGTTCCTGGATATGTCCCTGTAGGATACAAGGAATATAGCAATTCCGGATTTTATTATAATGAGAATAATCCTAGTATAGCCGATATATGTATGACTTCAGTTTATGATTCAGCTTACGATGATACTCAGGAAATGAACAATCCTGGCTTCAGTAAGATAGAGGAGATTACTATTAACGGTGCAAAAGCCAAGATTTATGAAGGAAATGAAAAAGCAAGTGGTTATTCCATGTACTTATTCTATGAAAAAGAAAAACAAATCACTGCACTTGATTGTACCAAGGCTATCTCGTTAGATGAGCTTAAAATGATAGCTGAAAATTTAAGTTATAAAGCAATTTCTGAACAAGACACATATCTTTCTCTTAATCCTGTGATTACTGCCAATAACATATTCAATATTGGCGAAGAACAATTAGGAAGTAAGGGAATGTCGCCAATATTTGGAAAACCTGAAGATGAATATGTTTATAATAATCTTAAGCCAACTTACACTGTAAATAGCATTAAAGTATTAGATAAGTTGCCCGAACTAGATAAGAGTGGTTTTAGCGAATATAATGAGTATCTTCAATGTATAAATGAAGATGGAACACTAAAGGATTATGAAAGAGTTAAGGAGGAAAAGTGGGAAAATAATAAAATGAATACTATTACTGAAACTGTAGGAATGAAGTATGTTGACGTTACTTTAACTATGAGGAATCCTTTTGATAAAGAGATTAAAGATGTAAATATATATCCAAGAATTTATTCCTTGAAGAAAAAATCAGATAATATTTTTGAAAGATCATATGTATGGGGAGAACCTAAACTTAGTAGTGAAAGTGCACCATTTTATTTTGATCAATCAGATTATCAAGGAGGTCACTTCTACTTCTGTGATTTTGCACCAAATGAAACAAAAGAAACTCACTTAATTTATGCAGTAGACGAAGACTTAATTAATGACCTTTATATTAATTTTGACAACAGTGGAAATGGTGAATCTATTGGAAACTATATTAAAATAACTAAATAAAAATCTATAGGGGTTATCTTATAATCATATTTTTAGATAACCCACCCCCTTACTTGTATAGGGAAGCAAAAGTCTTATCTAGGCTTAGTGGAGAATATATTAAGAATGTTCTTTTTATATTCTATTTAAGTAATAAAAGGCCTTATCATGTGTTAGAAATTAAATAAAAGGTTGTTAATTAGATCATAGAGGGGGTATGCATTTATGTTTTTCCTTGATATTTTTCGTAAGGAACTAATTGAGGGGATAGAAGGTAAGTTAAATCATCTAATTATTTGGACCATCAACTTGGGAGTTTATTTTATTGTGCTACTTATAGAGCTTTGATATTACTATATGGTTCTAAGATAGAGAAGAAGTTTTTGAAATACCATATAGGTAAATTCAGTTAATATGTCAGAGGGCCAAGAAAATAAATAGTTGAAAAAATAATATAAATAAGGATAAAAGGTTGTACATAATGAATTTATTTTCATGTACAACCTTTTTATATGGAAAATTAAATCAATTAGCTTTTTAATGAAAGTTCTATAAGAATATTAAATGGAGGTAGAAATTTTCAAGATATCTATAAATCTTTCACTTTCATAGCTCTCATGGAATTTAGAATGGCAATTAATGCTACTCCAACATCCCCAAATACTGCTTCCCACATAGTACCCATGCCG
>DAMAVY010000373.1:0-3611 GCA_032077725.1 Clostridium sp.
GAAATTCGTCTTGAAAATATTCTGGCTTAATTTTTTGTAACTCTTTAGCTGACCAGCCATCTCCATGTTTAATTACGTTTGCCAATAATCTTAATTCATTAATTTCTTTCCAAGATTTTTTAAGTTCCAAATCATAATCAAACCATAGGAATACACTTTTTATATCATCTATGCCTTTCGTGCAAAAATCTTTATAAGCAGTTTCATTCCCCTTTTTATCATAAAATTTATGTGTAATACAAATATCATCATATAAGAACCGTCTTACTTGTTGTTCCCAAAATTGATACACTGTAGAAACCCACATCATTTTAGTGTTGTATTTCATCAATGATACACCCTCATAATAATCCACTCCCTTTTCCCAAGCTAATTCAGCATAATCTCCTGGATCATCAAATTCAGGATTGAAATATTCACCTAACTCTTTATAATATTCCTCACTAATTTTTTCTGCTTCAATTTCAATATTTAAGAATTGGGGTGCTATTTTATTTGTATAAGTATCTATGAATAATTCATAAGATTTCTTAAATCTTTCCCTTTTGCTTCTATAAAGATAAAGTGTTGCTAACATAATGAATCCCTCCATCTACTTATTATATAAATATAATAGCATTAATTTTGCATAATAATAAATAAATACCATACTATTCAGTTTTCAAAGTTCATATTTTGCATTTCTAAGTCCCAATACCTACAGATTGTCTTTGAAATGCGGCATAAGAAAATACCGCAAATTCATTGCTGAATAATGCGATATTTCTAAGCTAATTTCTAATCATTTAACACATATTTATCCATATATTCCTTTACTTTATTATATGAATACTCATCTGTATCATATATTACGTTTGAATAATCATACCTTTTATGTGGTAAACGTATTTGAACAAGTTTGGATTTAGCTTCATAACCTTGTTCATCTAAATATTTCTTTAATTCTTCATGAAGCTCTTTTGATATTGTATATCCGTCCATACTAATCACATCGTTCCTTGTAACAATTCTATTATTACTGTATGCTTCTATTGTTTTCTCAACTTCACTTTTAAAGCCATCTGCCATTTCAAAATTATCTGCCATATATAATCCTCCAAACTTATTTATATATGACTTATTATACTACAAAGTTATATATTATTTTACTTTTATCCCGCATTATTCAATTTTTAAAGAACATTTTGTAATTTTTACTTCACAATTTCTACAAATTATTCTACATACGCTATGGAATATACTTAGCCATCTTTTTAATAGCTTCAGCTTCTATTTGCTTTAATCGAGAGTATGTTTTATTAAGATTTTCTTCTAGTTTCCAGTATTTTTTATGTTCAATATGAACAGTTTGTACTATCTCTTTTTCTTCATCTGTTAAAATTGTTAAAGCATTGTCTATCCTGGCTATTTCCCTTTCCTTTTCAGCTTTCACCTTAAGCAATTCATCTTTCTTTTCTATTAGCTTTTCTGCTTGCTGCTCTACACTTGAAGTTATTTTGTATGTCTGTGAAGTTCTCTCTCCTGAAGGTTGTGCACTTATTCCCACAACTTCTTCTTCTATCTCTTGCATCCTTATATCTATGTCAACTATATCAGCTTTAAGTTCTTTATATTTCCTTATTCTATATATAGTGTTATTCATTCTTTCCCCCTATTTAGTATCTATTTTTAGTATCGTAATCTGCCTTACCTCTGCTCCAAACCATCCTACATGATGTATAAACCTTATCTAACATTTCTAGTACTTGCTTAACTCTTTCCTTTAATGCTGGGTCTTTACCTTTCCATTCAGCTTGTCTAGTATCAAATAAAATTGTACTCCATCTATCGTAAGCGCTTAATGCTCTCTTATGCAATTCGTAAGCCTTATCATACTCAGTGTCCTGAAGTCCCTTAAACTCTTCCATGATAATCTGAAAAGCCTTTATATCTTCATCTTGAATGATACTCCCCACCTTCTCACCCACCTTTGCAAATCCTTAACTGTTCACTAGATTTCTTTAAACTGCTCTTTGGTTATCTCTTTACCTAAAAGCAGTTCTATACATTCTTTAGTAAGAAAATAGTAAATATCATTTTCCCTCATTCCACCAGCTCTTTTAACTGCTAACCCTTTATTAATTAAATCTTCTATTTCCTTCACTCCACATTCACTATAGAAGTAATTTCGATATGGAAACTTTGTTCTTTTTCTATTAAGTCCTGTCATGTGGTTTGCAAGTCTTAACTGTTCTACATTAAGCTGATTCTTCCATAATTTTAAATATCTATCTAACTCACTTTGAATAACATAGTAGGCTCCACATGATTTTCCACTAGGTTTTAAGTTTCCACACTTAATTGAATTCCTCAATTTCCTAACTGGAATACCTATGTTTGCCTCAATATTTTTAAGTGTATATGCCTTTTCTCCCAACATTGTTGTTGACATACATTCCATTTCTAACCCCTCCAATTCTTGAATTGTGAACTAATTAAAAATCAATCTCTATTAGTTTATCTGATTCATAGCTGATATTTTGGTTTGGACTTCTAGCTAATATTCTATCGAATATAACTTGTATATCTTTTATATCTTCCTCAGTTATACCATCATGAATATTATCATCCCAGTCTTCATACATACCATTACATTGTACGTACTCTATAGCATCATCTATTATCTGTTTTGCATTGAAACTAGCGTAATATGGTATTGTTGTGTATATTTTTTTATCTTTGTAATAGTTTAAATCGTTTAATATATCTTCTACAGTATTTGTAACATTATCTTCTACTGAAACAATATCATCTTTAGATAATGTTGATAGTTTTACTATTTCCATATCAATTCCTACCTTTACTTAATTATTTTTAATCTAGGTTTACTTTTCTCTTTATCATATCCTTCGCAAAACTCATTTATATAGTATTTGCAAGTAGCTCTTACATAGAGTAATCCTTGCTGCTTATTCCATTCTATACCCTTTATCCGTTCAATTTTAATTGATGTATCTTTCCCAAATAAGATCCATCTATTATGTTCCCATGTGCCAACTGGTGGTATATCCTCGTATAAGTTGAATGGAATTTTAATATCATCGGTTCTTATACATCCCCTATCATCACATTGAAAAAATAAACAACCTTCTTCGTTTTTATTTATATTCTTCCCTGGACACTCACCATCATGACTAAAATTTCTTCTACAATAAGCACATTCAAGTCTATTGGGTAAATTTTTAGGTCTATCCATTTCTTCACTCCTTCGCAATATCTACATATTATTTTTCAAGCTTCCACTTCATGCAAGCCTTATTTTTAAGTCTTATATCTGTTGCCTGGCTATTTGACATTTTCCATAATTCACACTTGTAATATGTCTTATCGTGATATTCTAATTTAAATAAGTGCATACAAGTTTTGCAAATCTTATTTTCTTTACATCCATAAAGTTCTTGCATAGTTTTAAGTTTTCTAGTAGACCTTAGAACTCCTTTAACTTCAACTATCTCACCAAATAAATTATATTGCTCCATGATTTTTTAACCTCACTTTAATTCGTTTAAATACATATCGTGATAAGTTACTCCTACAACGTAAGCTTGCCATATATCCTTTTTAAAGCCATA
>DAMAVY010000374.1:0-3605 GCA_032077725.1 Clostridium sp.
CAACTTTTAAAATCCTAGGTATTTTTTTTAAACTGCTCAAAGGATAAGCAAGCATTGTAGCACCAATAGTCCCTCCGAAAACAATCATTGCTGGAGTCCATGAAACAAGACCCCCCAGGTGACCACCTTCTCCTAAAAATCCAATTATTAATGCTCCGAAACCTACTAAAATTGCGATTAAACCACTCATATTCTTTTCCTCCTACTTGTCTTATATTCAAGTACTTCAATACTTATATTCTAGCACTTCAATACTTATATTCTAGCACTTCAATTCTTGCGTAATTTTTTAATCTCTTCATATATAAACATATATGAAGAGATCTATTGTATAGATGTATCTATATTCGACGAAAATATCTATTTTCCTCTAAAAACACACATTTTTTTATGAGTTTCTTCTGAGAAAATTAGTCAGTGATTCTAACCTTTGGATTACCCTAGTAGTAACTAGTTAGTACCCTCAGAGGTATTAAGCGTTTTAAAAGTACACAATCCTATTAGAATTAAAATTCCTGATAATATGATAAAAGCTACTTTTAAAGAGGTTGCTTCACCTATCCACCCTAGCATAGGAAATATCACAATCATAAAAACACTAAAGCACATACTTTGAACAGATATTAAAGTTGCCCTTTGTGCCGATGGGATAAGTTTATTTATATAAGTAGAGCTTACAGGATATAAAATATTTATAGACATTGAAAATAAAATAAATCCTAATATAGAAACCACGCCTTCACCGAGTCCTACGATAATAAGACTTATCGCTCCTAATATTGGTGCCATATATAATATGCGTAGTTTTAACACTTTTTCTATCCTGTAGGCAGCTTTAGCTACTAATGCACATCCAACACTAGCTACTACGAAAATTACTGAGATTATACTTCTTGAATATCCCATATCACTAAAATATTGTTGACTATAAAAATGTGTAGTAGTTCCAGTCATGAAAATAAGCTCAAAAAACATCATAATTAAAATAATTTTCTTATTACTTTTCATGACTCTAAAACATTCTTTAAAGTGTCCAGCTACTGTTATCTTGTCCTTTTTTTCCCCATGGATATCTGGTTCCGTAAACCCAAAGGAAATTCCAAAGGTGCAAAGACTTATAATTATAGCTAATACATAGCTATATGCAAAGGAAAAATCCGATAATATACCTCCAAGGAGTACTGCAATTCCTTGAGAAACTTCTATAATTAGATTTAAAGTTCCATTTATTCTAAGGTATTCTTCTTCCTTACCTACAGCTTTTAAACTATCATAAACTAAAGCTTCCTCTGAACCTGAATTTAAGTTGTTTGATATGGCCGATATTACAAAGGAAGCTGCAAAGCCTATAAAAGAATAGGAAAACAACATTATTATTGCTGAAACCGCCGACAATAATCTTCCTACAATTATAGTCTTTCTTCTTCCCATAATATCCGCAATAGATCCAGTTGGAATCTCACATATAATACTTGTGGCATGATATATGGATTCTAAAAGACCTATTTCAATTAAGGACATTCCCTTAAATGCCATGTATAATACCCATATTGCTGATCCAATATCTATAGATGATAAAAACTTGTACACATAATCTAATTTTATGTTTTTCTCAAGTCTTACTGTTTCCTTCCTTCTTGTACTATTTATTAATTCCATATTGTTATTATTATTTAATGAATTCTCTATTTTACTCATTTCGTAACCTCCAAGTTATCTCTTATCCAAGTTATGCATTTACTACATGTTTTTAAGCATAATAAAAGACTCTATTATAGTGATATAAATCATTTTAATAAAGTCTTGAAGTTACTATTTTGAAATTTAGGTTTATCGTTCCTGCGAAATCATCCTAAAAAAGTATATAGCAACCCCTTGTTTGATTGTATTGCAGTTTTAAACATAGAACTGCTGCACATTGGGGTGTATCCTTTTTTTATGTTAAGACACTTCACAATTACTTCCTCCTTGAATCTTTTATATATAACATATTGTACCATGTTTAATATTTAATGTCTATCTTGTTCTACAGCCTATTTAACTCTACATACATACAGTCTTCTAATTCGATATTAAAGCCTAATTCCTGAGCTCTTGCTATAACCTGTTCATTAAATGAACCTGGTTGAAACCATAGATTTTTAATTCCACATTTCTTTATTTTAGGAAGTTCTCCTAAAGCAACTATAGGACTAACTATTATGTTCACTCCGTCTACGTTATCTGGCAATTCTTCTATGGATCTATATACCTTTATTCCATCGATATAATCATATTTTGGACTTATTCCATAAACAGTATATCCTTTATCTTCTAAGGCTCTAAAGATTTTATAACCAAATCTTGTAGTATTCGTTGTAGCTCCTAGGACAGCCCATCGTTTTAATTTAAGCATTTCATTCATAGTATCACTCCTAATTATATTTCGTATAATCTATCCTGCACTGATTATCTTTACCTGTACATTATATTATAAGTAAATATAGGAATTATACAACATAAAATTATAAGTTTTTAAACAACTTTAACACTAAAGAAACATCCCAATTGATGACTCTGTCTCTTCATGAAACTTATACCCTAAACTATTATAGACTGATAATGCTCTTTTATTTGCACTCCAAACTTCCAATCTTGATTCCTTTATATCCAAAGCTTTTAAATTTTTAAAAGCTCTAAGTATTAAATTTTTACCAATACCTCTTTTTCTCCATTCCTTTGAAACAAACAAGTCGTCTACCCAACCATATTTACTGTCATCTTCATTTTCTTTCACAATAATTATAATATTACCTACGATTTCCCCCTCATGCTTAGCTGCTATACTGAACCACTGATTTTCACTTCTTAACATCTTCAAATCCTCTAAGGAATAACCCGTAGCAAATACTTTATTTTGCTTTTCAACTAACTGAATTATCTCATCATCTTCTATAAGCTCAAGTTTAACAAAATCAATACCACCAATATCTTCAATGTGGTAATTTTCCTCTGTTAACTCTTTTTTTATTATATGCATACCCTCATCATACTTGAAACCTTCTTTAGAAGAATAATATGCGATATTTTCTTTGTTATCAGAAAAACAGCAATGATAAACTCTTACATAAATATCTTTGTTCTCTTCTTTTATACCACGGGCGCGTTTCATTATTTTATCAAACATTTGATCTTTTAATTCAATGTTATTTTCATCATTTTTCACCGAAATATCAATATAGATATTTAATCTAGGTTTTTCAGACAAATCAGAATCCATAAAAGGTGAAATAACAGCCTCCCCTACTAAGCAATTCTCTTGGTCATAGGCTTCTAACATATTTTTTCTTGTACTATCTTTAATCTTATATATCATAATATCCCCCATATTATTTTAATGCTGGTATAGTAATTTCTGTATCATTTCCATTAACACTTGCTTGAAACTTATATACAGGCTCATAATATCCTTTGGTGTCTAAGAAATAATCTAAATTTACATTTCTAACTTCAATAAATTCAATGTTGTCATTTCCCATATATACATTAAATTTACCTGATTTTAATTCATTGAAGGCTTCTTCGTAACTGATAATTTCCTTTTCCATTACTGGCTCATATTTAAT